>JAQGLH010000235.1 GCA_028293005.1 Alphaproteobacteria bacterium | reverse complement strand
GACCTTGGCGCTGTGGAACAGGTTGGCCGACACCGCGAAGCGGCCGCCGGCGAGATCCCGCCCCCAGTTGAAGCCGAAGTTGAACGTGAAGCGCGGCGCCCGGATCATCTGGTTTCCCGACACGTCGGCCTGACTCTGAAGATTGCCGCCCTGCGCCAACGGGACGAACACCTGGGCATTGGGGAAGTCGTTGTAATTGCCGTGCGTGTAGGCGGCGGCGCTGCGGATCTGCAGATCGTCGGTCGGCGCGGCGGTGAGCTCGATCTCGGCGCCGTAGATTTCCGCGGTTGCGGCATTCTGGAGAACGAAAGCGAGGCCGCCGGGGGCGCGTGCGTTCACCTGCAGGCCTTTATAGTCGTAATAGAAAGCCGAGATGTTGGTGCGCAGCCAGGGGAGGGGATCCGCCTTCAGACCGACTTCCCAGGCGTCGATTTCCTCGGGATCGGTCGCCACGCCGGAGAAGCCGAGGACGTTGAACACGCCGCTCTTGAAGCCCGTGCCGTAGCTGGCATAGATGTTCGCATCGTCGGCGAAATTGTACCTGAGCGCGATGCGATAGGTCCATTTGTCGAACGACTTCCTCGCGACCGCGTCGGCATCGAAGCCGGGGGCGGGGGCGACGAACGCCACGCCGTTCAACGCCTGGCGCATCTGGCGTTTTTCGGTCGTGAAGCGTCCGCCCAATGTCACGAAGAAGCGCTCGCTGACCTCATAGGTGCCTTCGGCGAAGCCTGCCCAGGACGTCGTCTTCACCGACGGGGTGAGGAAGTTGAACGAAGGAGGCACGGTCGAACGGGGAGCGGCGCCGAGCGCGGCGACCATCGAGCCGTCGAGGTGGAAGGCATAAGCGCCGACGATCCAGTTGAGACGCCCGCCGCCGGTCGACAGCAATCTCACTTCCTGGCTGTACGATTCGACCTCGAGGTCGACCAGGGTCGAGCCGCGATAGATGTTCGAGGCGTCGGAATCGGTATCCTGCTGGTTCTTGGTGTGCAGATAACCGGTCGAGGTCTCGAGGTTGACGTCGCCGAACTCGAACTGGGTGCGCAGCGAGAGATTGTAGCGCTCGTAATTGGCGCGCGGCTCGAAGCTCAGCGAAGACTGCCAGGGCCCGGTAGGAACGATCACGCTCGCCACCGGGATCGGCGCGCCGCCTGCCACCAATGGCGGATCGTTCCGGCCGGCTGTATTGTTGTTGTAGGGCTGAACCGAATTGGGCTGATCTTCGGAATCGGCATATTCGCCGGTCAGGACGATGCGGGCAGTGTCGCTCGGCTGGAACAGCAATTTGCTGCGCAGGTCGATCACCCGGGTCTTGCCGAGATGGCCACCATTGACCAGGTCTTTGATATAGCCGTCATTCTTGCGGTACAGCGCCGCGAAATCGGCGGCGATCGTGCTGGTCAGCGGCCCGGTGATGTAGGCGCGCAGGTCATAGTCGTTCGCGTCGCCGCGCATCCGGCCGTATTTGGCGGCGATCCGGCCGCGCGTCTCGAATTTGGGGTCGGGCGTGATGATGTTGATCAGGCCGCCGGTCGCGTTGCGGCCGAACACGGTGCCTTGCGGGCCCTTGAGCACCTCGACGCGCTCGACTTCGACCAGCTCGAGCGAGGTCGAGAAAGGCTCGGCCTGATAGATGCCGTCGATGTAGGTCGCGACATTGGCTTCGTCGCCGATCGAGACGCCGCTCGAGCCGACGCCGCGGATCACGGGCTGGGTGACGCTGAGGTTGCGGCCGCCGTTGAAGCCGGGAACGACCTGGGTGAGGCTGCGTACGTCGGCGACGCCCGCGCCGCCCAACGTGTTCGCGGTGATGGCGCTGACGGTGACCGGAATGTCCTGCAGGCGCTCTTCGCGGCGCGTCGCGGTCACGACGATCTCTTCGAGGCCGCCGGTTGTGGTCGCGGCCGGCTCTTGCGCACTCTGGGTGGGCGCCGGCGCCGGATCGACCGTGCCGGTTTGCGCCAGAGCTGGAGTTGCGGTCGCGGCAGTGCAGGCCAGCAGCGCCCAATTGGTCACGATTCTTGCTTTCATGGCATCCCTTTTTTTCTTTAGTTTTTGGTTTTACGTCGCTTGTGGTGTTTTCGGGAAAGCCGCGCGCATTCTCGATCCGATCGCGCATTCCTCGGCGCGGGCGAGTGAATCCACGGCCGCGAATTCGGCGTCGAACGCCTCGACGCTGGCCGGTTCGTCCGCGGCGAACCGCACGCCAGCCGTCTCGAAATAATGCACCCGACCGAATGCGCCGCCGCCCGCGGTGATCGTGTGTCCGCTGACATCGCAGCGCTCGCTCGCCAGCCAGGCGACGGCAGGCGACACCAATTCTGGCCGGAACGCCTCGGCGGTTGCCTGAGTGAACATGCCCTCGGTCATTCCCGTTGCCGCGACCGGCGAGATCGCATTGACCAGCACGTTGCGCTTGCGGCCTTCGAGCGCGAGGCAGTTCATCAGGCCGAGCACGCCGGCCTTGGCGGCACCGTAGGCGCATTGCCCGAAATTGCCCGACGTCGCCGCCATCGATGTGGTGACGACGATCCGCCCGTAGCCCTGCTCGCTCATGAGCGGCCAGACCGCCTTGGTGCAATGGATCGTGCCCATCAGATGGACGCGTATCACCGCCTCGATGTCCTCGAGCTCCGCCTTGATGAAGCTGCGGTCGCGCACGAAACCGGCGTTGTTGATCAGCACGTCGACCTTGCCATATGCCTCGATCGCGGTGGCGGCGATCGCCGCGCCCCCTTCGGCGCGTTCGACACTGTCGTAGCTGGCGACCGCTTCTCCGCCCGCCTCGCGTATCTCCGCGACGACGGCGTCGACCCGCGCACGGCTGTCGGCCTGGCCGCGGCCGTTGACGACCAGCTTGGCGCCGCGGCGGGCGAGCAGTAGCGCATGGCTGCGGCCGAGCCCGGCACCGCCGCCGGTGACGATCGCCACACGATCACGTAGATCAAGCGTCACTCGGCATCACTCGCGCCAAAGCATCGTCGCGCGGCGACCGCGCAGCCCTCAAAACCATTGTTCTTCCAATTCCATCACGCTGTCCGCGCTCGCCTTGATGCGCGTGAGCCGAAGCGCGGTTTCGGGCAAAGTGCGTTCGGCAAAGAAGCGCGCGCGCATCAGCTTTGCGGCCATCTCGCCGGTGTGGTCCTTGCCTTCGCCGATCCTGCGCTTTGCCGCTTCGCTGATCCGCAGCCACATGAAGCCGACAAGCACCAGGCCCATCAGATGGATATAATCGGTCGATCCGGCGCAGGCGGCTTCGCGATCCCTGCTGCCCAGCCCGACCAGATAGGTGGTGGCGTCGCGCAGATCGTCGAGCGCGTGCGACATTGCCTCGACCAGCGACAGAGACGGGGTCGTCTTGCGGTTGCCGTCGATCTGCGCAGCGATCTCGTCGATCAGGTCGAAGGCGGATTGGCCCTGGTTCTGGCCAAGCTTGCGCAGCACCAGATCGACGCCCTGGACGCCGTTCGCACCTTCGGCGATCGCGAGCATCCTGATGTCGCGCACCAGCTGCTCGACGCCGGTGTCGGCCATGTAGCCGTGGCCGCCGAACATCTGCTGGGCGATCACCGTATTGTCGAAGCCTTCGTCGCTCAGATAGGCCTTGATGACCGGCGTGATCAGCGCAAGCCGCTCGGCGGCCGCGGCGCGCTCCGCCTTGTCGGGCGCGCGATCGACGATGTCGGCGATCAGCCCCGACCAGACGAGCAATGCGCGGGCGCCTTCGTTGAAGCTCTTGAGCTTCATCAAGGTGCGGCGGACGTCGGGCTGGACGATCAGCGGATCGGCCATCGCCTCGGGCCTTTTGGGTCCGGAAAGCGCACGCCCCTGCAGGCGCTCCTTGGCGTAAGCGGCCGCATTCTGGGTCGCCAGCTCGGAAACCGAGACCGCCATCGTTCCGGTGCGGCGCCGGATCGCGTTCATCAGCTTGAACATGCCGACGAGGCCCTGCCGGGGCTCGCCGACCAACCAGGCGGTCGCCTCGTCGTAGTTCATCACGCAGGTGGCGCTGCCGTGCAGCCCCATCTTATGCTCGATCGAGCCGCACGAGACAGTGTTGCGCCGGTCGAACGATCCGTTCGCGGCGGGCAGCAGCTTAGGCATCAGGAACAGGGAGATACCCTTGCTCCCGGGAGGATCGCCCTCGATCCGGGCGAGCACGAAATGAATGATGTTGTCGGTAAGGTCGTGCTCGCCGCCCGAATTGAAGATCTTGGTGCCGGTGATCTTGTAGCTACCGTCGGGCTGCGGCACCGCGCGGGTGCGCAGCAGGCCGACATCGGTTCCGCAATGCGGCTCGGTCAGCGCCATCGTCGCGGACCATTCCCCGCTGATCAGCCGGGTTAGATAGGTTTCGCACTGCTCGGGCGTGCCGTGCGCCATCAATATCTCGGCGATGCTCTCGCCCCAGCCGGTGTACATGTCGAACGACTGGTTGGCGCCGCCCCTGAATTCCATCACTGCGGTGGCGATCGTGCGCGGGAAATCCTGGCCGCCATATTGCGCCGGCGCGGCGAGCGCGGCCCACCCGCCGTCGGCATAGGCGCGATAGGCCTCGCGATAGCCCGCGGGGGTGGTGACGCTGCCGTCCGGGTGGCGCGTGCAGCCTTCGCGATCCGCGTTGGCGCTGAGCGGAAGCATGACCTCGCACGCGATCTTGCCCGCTTCGGTGAGGACCGCCTCGACGACGTCCATGTCGAGATCGGTGAAGCCGCGCAGATGCCGGAACTGGTCGAGGTCGATCAACTCCTGGAACAGGAACATGTAGTCGGCGATCGGCGGATCGTAGGTCAGCATGACGCGCACGCTTTCGTCGCCTTGTCCGAATGGGGGAGGGGCCTCGGCACGTTCATCGCGTCACGATCAGGGCGTCGAGCGCGACCACTCCCTTGCCCTCGCCGTAGGCGACCAAAGGATTGACATCGATCTCGGTGATCTCGGGGCTGGTGGCGATCAGCCGCCCGACCTGCGCCGCCGCGCGCGCCACCGCTGCGATGTCGACCGGCGGGCTGCCGCGGAAGCCGCGCAGCAATTTCGCGCTCTTGAGCGTGCCGAGCGCTTCGGTGATCTGCGCTTCCGACGCCAGCGCCGGGAGCAGCGCCACGTCGCCGAGTGCCTCGATCCAGACGCCGCCCATCCCGACCAGCAGGACCGGTCCCCATGAGGGATCGCGGCGCGCGCCGACCACCAGTTCGACACCGCGCTTGCCCATCTTCTCGACCAGCACGCCGTCGAGCGTGAGGTCCGGCTTGGCGCGCTTGATGTTGTCGTGGAGCGCGTCCCATTGGCTGCGCAGCGCCGCCTCGTCGGCGATGTCGAGCAGCACGCCCCCGACGTCGCTCTTGTGCGCCAGAGACGCCGCCTGTGCCTTGAGCGCGACCGGGAACCCGATCTTCGCGGCGATTGCGGCGGCTTCGTCGACCGACCGCGCAAGCCCGCCTTCCGGAACCGCGATGCCGATCTTCGCGAGAAGCTGCTTGCCGACCCACTCAGCCTGCGTGCCGCTGCCAAGCCTGGGGAGATCGGCGAACGGCTGCGGCTCCGCCGGCTCGCGCCAGCCGCGCTGCTGGCGCGCATGCCGGGTCAGCGCGGCGAGCGCGCGCATCGCGCGTTCGGGCGAGCGCATCACCACCATCTTGTTGTCGGCGAGGATCTTGGCCGCTTCCTGTGGGATCGGGCAATCCTCGTTGTGGATCACATAGACGATCGGCTTGTCGGCGGGCAGATTGGCGGCAATCGTGGCGAATGCGGTCGAGATCGGCGGTCCGACCGACGGGTTGGAGATCATCACGCTGCCGATTGCCGGATCGGCGAGCACCGCCTCGGCGCCGACCCTCAGCAGATCGGGCTGCCAGGCCGGCAAGGTGCCCATGTCGAACGGGTTCCGCGGCGGCGTGAAATCGGGCAGCTTGCCCTTGAGGCTGTCGGCGGTCTCCTTCGACATCGGCGGGATATCGAGGCCGAGCTCGGCGGCGTAATCCTCCGAAATGCCGCACAAGGCGCCCGAGGTGGTGACGATGCCGAGACCCTCGCCGTCATGCTGCGGATAGCGAAGCACGATCTGCGAGACGTCGATCAGTTCCTCGAGCGCGTCGACCATGACGATGCCGGCATCTTCGAGCAGGGTGCGCATCACCTTATAGTCGCCGGTCAGCGCGCCGGTGTGCGAGGCGGTCGCGGCCTGCGCCTTGGCGCTCTTGCCGGGGTGGAGCAGCAGGATCTTCTTGCCGTGGTCGCGCGCGAGCTTGGCGACCGCGAGCATGTCGGCCGGGCGGCGGATCT
>JAQGLH010000207.1 GCA_028293005.1 Alphaproteobacteria bacterium | reverse complement strand
CGTAATGGCTGGAAGAGCGACGAGTTCGCGCGCTACGACGAGTTTTTCGACGCGCCGGCGATCATCGTCCCGCCCGAAACGCTCGATGCCGCGCTCGCCGAGCGGCGGCCGCAGCAGCGCATCGGCGTCGAGATTGCGAACACCTTCCTGCCCAGGCTGCTTGCGCCGGTGCAGGACCAGTTGTCGCTGGTGATCGTCCAATTCCCGGCCTTTTCCGACGGCCGCGGCTTCAGCATCGGCCGCATGCTGCGCGAGCAGGGCTATACCGGCACGTTGCGCGCCAACGGCCGGCTTGTGCCCGATGAGTTCGCGTTCGCGCGCGCCTGCGGCTACGACGAGGTCGAGATGAGCGACGAGCATGCCGCGCGCATGCCGGCCGAGCAGTGGCTCGCCGCCGCCGCGCTGTTCAGCGTCGCCTATCACAATGGCCCAGACACCGGCGCGTCGATCTTTGCGCGTCGCCGCCAGCGCCGAAGCGAGGCCGCATGAGCAGCCCCGCCACAATCGAGCGGATCGGCGGCGCGACTCCGCTCGAGCGGCTTCAGTCGCTGCGCGAGCATGTCTCCGGCCGGATCGTCTTCACGACCAGCTTCGGGATCGAGGACCAGGCGATCGCGCATCTGATCTTCGTCAACAAGCTCAAGATAGACGTGGTGACGCTCGATACGGGTCGCCTCTTCCCCTCGACCTACAAATTGTGGGCCGAGACCGAGGAGCGCTACGGCGTGCGCATCCGCTCCTATCACCCCGATCAGGCCGCGCTTGCCGCGCAAATTGCCGACGCGGGCATCAACGGCTTCTATTACAGCAAGGAAGCGCGGATCGGCTGCTGCGGCGTGCGCAAGGTCGAGCCGCTCGGCCGGGCGTTGGCCGGCGCCGCCGCCTGGGTGACAGGCCTGCGCGCCGACCAGTCGGGCCAGCGCGGTTCGGTCCCGCTCGCCAGCTGGGACGCCGAGCGCAATTTGCTCAAGCTTTCGCCGCTCTACGATTGGACGCGCGATCGGGTCGTCGCATTCGCCGAGGCCGAAGGCATTCCGGTCAATCCGCTCCACGCGCAGGGCTTCCTGTCGATCGGCTGTGAGCCGTGCACCCGTGCGATCAAGCCGGGCGAGGACGAGCGCGCCGGCCGCTGGTGGTGGGAAGATGACGAGGCGAAGGAATGCGGGCTGCACGTCGACGGCAACGGCAAATTGGTGCGTGACCGCCCCGACAAGGTCGCGGCATGATGAGCGCGTGGCGCAAGCCGCCGCCCGAACCGGCGACGGCGCCTGAGCTGCGCGGGCCGGAGGTGACTTCGCCGGCGCGCATTGCCGCGCTTCCGAACCTTCCGCTTTTCCACAAGATTGCCGGCCGCAAGGCGATTGTCGCCGGGGCGACGGCCGGTGCGCTGTGGAAGGCCGAGCTGCTTGCGGCAGCGGGTGCCGATGTACTCGTGCTTGCCTGCGGCCCCGCCGGCGCCAGCCTGTTTGAAGTGCTTGCCGCGCAGCCTGCGGCGGGCTCGGTCCGCGTCGAGGCGCGCGGCTGGACTCCCGCCGATTTCGAAGGTGCCGCGCTCGCCGTCGCCGATCTCGGCGACCCGGCCGAAGCGATGCGCTTCGTCACCACCGGCCGGGCGCGCAACGTTCCGGTCAATGTCGTCGATCAGACCGAGCATTGCGATTTCCTGTTCGGCACGATCGTCAACCGCGCTCCTGTCGTGCTTGCGATCTCGACCGATGGCGCGGCGCCGATGCTCGGCCAGTCGATCCGCACCCGGATCGAAGGGGTGCTTCCTTCCGGCCTGTCGACATGGGCGAAGGCCGCGCAATCGTGGCGCCGGCAGCTCAAGCCGCGCATTGCCGATTTTGGGGACCGCCGCACCTTCTGGGAGCATTTCACCCGTCATGCCTGGGCGAATATCGGCCGCGAGCCGACCGACGCCGATCGCGACGCCTTGTTCGCGTCGGTGCAGCCCGGCGCCAAGCGCGGCCGCGTGATCCTGGTCGGCGCGGGGCCCGGCGATCCCGAATTGCTGACGATGAAGGCGGTGCGCGCGCTGCAGGCGGCGACGATCGTCCTTTACGATGATCTCGTCGAACCCGAGGTGCTCGAGCTCGCACGCCGCGAGGCGCGGCGCGTGGCGGTTGGCAAGAAGGGCTATGGTCCGTCGTGCAAGCAGAGCGATATCAACCGCCAGATCGTCGAGCTCGCGCTCGCCGGCGAAACCGTGGTCAGGCTGAAAGGAGGCGATCCGCTCGTCTTCGGCCGCGCGACCGAGGAGGTCGAGGCCTGCCGCGCCGCCGGCATTCCCACCGAGATCGTCCCGGGCATTTCGGCTGCTCAAGGCGCCGCCGCCGCGCTCGGCTTCTCGCTCACCGAACGCAGCGTTGCGCGCCGCGTCCATTATGTCACCGGTCACGGCGCGGACGGCAAATTGCCGCAGGATATCGATTGGTCGGCGATCGCCGATCCGCGCGCCACAACGGTCATTTACATGGGCCGCCGCACCCTTGCCCAATTTGTCGAGCGCGCGCTGAGCGAAGGCCTCGATCCCGGCACCCCCGCGGTTGCGGTCGCCTCCGCCACGCGGCCGGACCAGGCGCATGTCGCCGGCCGCATCGCCGATCTTGCGACGTTGATCGAGCGGCTCGATCCCGCGGCGCCGGTTACCGTGATCGTCGGCCACGTCGCGCGCGAGCAGTCGATCGCGCCCGCCAACGTCCTGTCCTTCCAAGTCGCGGGTGCCGCATCATGAACGAAGATATTGTCGTTCAGGAAGGCATCGAGGCTCACGACGGCTTTGCCGTGCAGCACGCCTCCGGGTCCGGGGAACGCACCGGACTGACCCACCTCGAAGCGCTCGAGGCGGAGAGCATCCAGATCATGCGCGAGGTCGCGGCCGAGGCCGAGAAGCCTGTGATGCTCTATTCGGTCGGCAAGGATTCGGCGGTGATGCTGCATCTCGCGCGCAAGGCCTTCCATCCTTCGCCGCCGCCGTTTCCGTTGCTCCACGTCGACACGACCTGGAAATTCAAGGCGATGTACGAGCTGCGCGATCGCGTCGCGCGGGAAAGCGGCATGGATCTGCTCGTCTATCATAATCCCGACGCGATGAAGCAGGGCATCAACCCGTTCGACCACGGCAGCCTCCACACCGTCCTGTGGAAGACCGAAGGGCTGATGCAGGCGCTCGACAAATATGGCTTCGACGCCGCGTTCGTCGGCGCGCGACGCGACGAGGAGAAGAGCCGCGCCAAGGAGCGCGTGTTCAGCTTCCGCACGGCGCAGCAT
>JAQGLH010000157.1 GCA_028293005.1 Alphaproteobacteria bacterium | reverse complement strand
CATATTGTGCGGGCCCGGTGATCGCGAGCACGGCGGGGAAGCGCGCGCGGATCAGCTCGGCCTCCTTGCCCATGCAGCCGGTGACGATCACCCGACCGTTCTCCGCGATCGCTTCGCCGATCGCCGCCAGGCTCTCCTCCTTGGCGGAATCGAGGAAGCCGCAGGTGTTGACCAGCACCACATCGGCGGCCTGGTAATCGGACGAGAGGGCATAGCCGTCCGAGCGAAGCTTGGTGAGGATGCGTTCGGAATCGACCAGCGCCTTGGGACAGCCGAGCGAAACCATGCCGACCTTGGGCGGAGAAGGGAGCTGAAGTGCCATGAGTGGCGCCGAGATAGGGCCTTGGCGCTCGATTTCCTAGCCCCGGCGGCATTGTCTCGATACGTCGCGTCGCTTCCTCATTCCCGCGCAGGCGGAATAGAGCCGCTTTGTCCTCTCCCCATGCAAGCATTTGAAGAAGAAGCTGGAATCACGCTTTCGCAGGATGGCATGCCTGGGTGGCGGGGGAGGGACGCGCCACACACTCACGAATAGAGCTTGGTCAGTCTTTCGAGCGAGGGCACGTGAGTCAGATCGAGGTGGAGCGGGGTGACGGCGATATAGCCGTCGGCGACCGCCTCGAGGTCGGTCGAATGGCTGGGGGTCTCGATCATCGGCCCGAGACCGAACCAGAAATAATCATAGCCGCGCGTGTCGGTGCGCTGGACGATGCGAAGCCGGCCATAATCGCGCAGCCCCTGCTGCGCGACGCGAACGCCGCGCACCTCGTCGGGCCCCAGCGCGGGGAAGTTGATGTTGATCAACGTGCGCGGCTCCATCGGCGTCGCGAGCAAAGGCGCGAGGATCCGTTCCGCCCAGGCCTCCGCCGCCGAGAAGGACACGCTGTCGCCCATGCCTTCGCGGGCATAGGCCTGGCTGAGCGCGACCGAAGGAATGCCCGCCAGGGCGCCTTCCATCGCCGCCGAGACGGTTCCGGAATAGGTCACGTCCTCGCCCAGATTGGCGCCGCGATTGACCCCCGACAGCACGAGGTCGGGCCGATGGTCCTTCATCACATGGGCTATCGCCATCATCACCGAGTCGGTCGGCGTGCCGGTCACGCAGAAGCGCCGCTCGCCGAGCTTGTGCAGCCGCACGGGCCTCGTCAGCGTCAGCGAATGGCCCGTTCCCGACTGCTCCTCGGTCGGCGCGACGATCCAGATGTCGTCCGAGAAGAGGCGGGCGATCTTTTCGAGAATCTTGAGCCCGGTGGCGTTCACGCCGTCGTCGTTGGTCAGCAGGATCCGCATCGGCCGCGATATGGCGCGCCGGCCTTGGCGAGGCAAGCGCGGCAACCTGCGCTGTTATGCGGCGTTGAGCGGGCAAAGCCAGAATGCCGCCAGAATGCCGGTGCAGCCGGCTTAGCCAGGATGCCGGTGCAGCCGGCTCAGAGTGTAAGGAGAAGATGATGCACGTCCCGCACAACAGCTTTGTCCTCGTCGCCGACGGCAGGAAGATGCTGTTCTTCCGCAACGAAGGAGACGGCGAGTTTCTCAAGCTCGAGGTCGAGCGCAAGGACTTGCATGAAAATCCGGCAACCCGCGATCAGAAGACCGACGAGGCTGGGCGCGCCTTCGCCGGCGTCGGCGCCCACCGCTCGGCCTATTCGGAGACCGACTTTCATCAGCTCGAAGAGGATCGCTTCGCGGCCGAGGCGGCCGAAATGCTCAAGCAGCGCGCGCTTCGTAACGAATTCGATTCATTGTTCGTTGTCGCGCCGCCGCGGACTTTGGGCGAGCTGCGCAAACATTATCACAAGGAGGTGGAGAAGCGCCTCACGGGCGAGATCGCCAAGGATCTCACTGGACATCCGGTCGAAGAGATTGAAAAGATCCTGCTCGCGCAATAGCATCTATGACGACAGGGATTTCCACCAGCTCAGGAGTCATCATGGCCTCAGCTCACAAAGTTCTATTTTCATCGGTCGCGTTCATGCTCGCCGCGGCGGCGGTACCGGCCGCCGCCCAAACCGCGGCCGCCGGCGCGCAAGCGACCTTGTCGGTCGGTGCGAAGGTGATCGACACCGCCGGGGGCGACGTCGGTACGGTGACCGCGCTCGAGGGTGACAATCTGCTCGTCAAGACCGACCGGCATGAAGTCGCGCTTCCCAAGAACTCGTTCACGCCCACCGACAAGGGCCTGCTGTTCGCGTTGACGCGCGCGCAACTCAATGCCCAGGTCGATCAGGCGCTGGCGGCGCAGGGGCCCGTGGTTTCGGTCGGCGCGACCGTCTACGATCCTCAAGGCGGCGTGGTCGGCACCGTGCAGGAGCTCGACGCGCAATTCGCGACGGTCAAGCTGCCTCACAGCGTCGTAAAGCTGCCGGTGAGCTCGTTCGGGCGTGGGCCGAAGGGCCCGCTCGTCGGCGAGACGGCGGCATCGATCGAGGCGAAGGCCGGCGCGGGCGGTGCGGCAAGCGCCAGCACCGGCGCAACGCCGCCCGCCGGGCAATAATCGCAGCCTTCCGACGACAAAGGCCGCGCCCCTGTCGAGGAGCGCGGCCTTTTCGTTGGCCCAAAGGCTTGGGCCCAGAGGCTGGTGCGTGAAGGCTGGGCCCTAGGCGGCTTGCGGTGCCCTGGCGAGCTTGCGGCGGGCAACGAGCGCGGCCGCCGCGGCGCCGAACAGCATGATCATCGGCGGAGCCGGGACCGGCGTGCCACCGCTCGATCCACCGCTCGACCCGCCGCTGGAGCTCGAGGAGCTGGCGCTGCTGCTCGCGCTGCTGGCGCTGCTCGCAGAGCTGCTCGACGTGCTGGTGCTGCCGCCGAAGCTGCTCGATCCGCCGCTGCTCGCCGAGGAGCCGCTGCTCGCGCTGCTCCCTGAAGAGGCGCTGCTGCCCGAGCTTCCGCTCGAACCGCTCGAACCGCTCGACGAGTGTGGCGGCTTGTGCGGCGGCTTATGGCCGCCCGACGAGCCCCCGCTCGAGGAGCTGCTACCGCTGCTCGCGCTGCTCGCGCTGCTTGCGCTGCTCGCCGAGCTGCTCGAAGCCGAGCTTCCCGACGAGGTCGACGATACATTGCCGCTCGATGTGGAGCTCGATGCAGTGAAAAAGGCATTGCCGCTGCTGCCGCCGAAGAAGCCGCCGCTGAAGAAGCCGCCGCCGAAGCCGCCGCCAAATCCGCCCGAGCCGCCGATCACGACAGCTCCGCCACTGCCGCCGGCATAGGGAGCAGGCGGCAAGGGCATGGGGGCCGCGTAGGTGACCGTCCGGGTCGTCGTGCTCGTGCCCGGGATGACATCGCATTCGGTCCTGGCGACGCGCGCCCGCTTGATGCGATGTGGCCTGTAGGCCTCCCGATAGCGAACCTTCGACTTGACCTTCTTGACGATGGCCGGCCGGGGATTTGGATTTGCAGACACATGAACGGCACCGCCGCCGATGACGGCCCCGCCGCAAGTGCAGGCGCATAATTTCGCTAAAGCCATTTTCACGGACATACCAAAACACCCTGTTTCAAGCCGGCAACCTGCGAATGGAAAAAAAGCCATTCATCGCAGCCTCGCTCGGCAATTGAAGTGAAGATGCCGACCCGCGTGCGAAGCGCAATGTTGTTAACCACGTTCTTTGGGTTAATGGGGCGCTCGCGGGCTGTTCCTGCAGCTTTCGTCCCAATAGTGGACAAGATACTGGGCCTGGTGAACATTGCGGCGGCGGTCAGTTGGCCGGGCGAGCGTCGGCTGAGCGGCTGAAGCATGTGATTCGCGGCCCGGCTTGGACCCGCGAGCGGCCCCGGATCGGGGCGGGAAGGGCGGAGGACATAAATGTCACGCCCGGTTTCAAAAGGGTTGGGATTTTTCAACCGCGTTTTGAATGGCTTGTTCTCGCTTTTGCTCGCGAGTATAGGCGCCGTGGGGCAACACCGATTCCGTGAAGGAACGGAGTGGGTGCAAGGACTTACCGGCTGGCGGTTGCCAGTATGTAGTGAGTGGAGGGGTTATGGCGACGGCTTTGAACGAAGTTTACGGATCGAGTTCCAGCCTTGCGGGGCGAGCGCAGGCTCCAGCCTACCGGCCGAGCGCGAACGAAGAGTTCATGAACCCGGCCCAATTGGCTTATTTCCGCCAGAAGTTGATCGAGTGGAAGGACTCGATAATTCGCGAGTCGCGCGACACGATGGCGCAGCTCAAGAGCGGCCCGATCAGGGAAGCCGACCTCACCGATCGCGCATCTAGCGAGACCGATTGGTCGATCGAGCTGCGCACGCGCGATCGTCAGCGCAAGCTGATCGCCAAGATCGACGCCGCGCTGCGCCGAATCGAGCAGGGCGAATATGGCTTTTGCGAAGTGACTGGCGAACCGATCTCGCTCGCCAGGCTCGAGGCTCGTCCGATCGCGACAATGACGGTTGAGGCTCAGGAAAAGCATGAGCGCCAGGAGCGCGTTTCCCGCGACGACTGACGCCGGCAACCGGTGCCGGCAACTGGCGCGAACATGTCCTTGGGGCGACGGCGCCTCGGCCCGACCGCGTAATTGTCACGCAGCCGTTAACCGTATCGCGACCATTTCCTGCTTATTCTCCGTCGATGGCCGCTCAGGCGCGCCGGTTTCGATCTGCAGGAATAATCGTGGCCGATATTGATCCGTCGAATCCCAGCGCACCGAGCGTCGAAGAAGGACGCAGGGCCGCCGCGCGCGACAGCCTCTTCCTGTCAGCCACCATCCGCAGGCCAAGCCACACCGGCGAGGAGCCGAGCCCGGTGCGAGTCCGCAATCTGTCGGCGGACGGAATGATGGCCGATTATCACGAACCGAGCGTGCCGGGCGATGCAGTCGTCGTCACGCTCCGCGGGATCGGTTCGGTTGCCGGCAAGGTCGCCTGGGTCGGCCAGGGGCGCATCGGCATCGCGTTCGACGTCGAGGTCGATCCGAAGCTCGCACGCAAGCCGGTCGCCACGGCGCCGCGGCCGTTGCCGCCGCCGCTACGGCCAATCTTCTAATCTGCTTTCCAATCGGGTGCGATCACCTCGCGACTCGGCAAGCACGACAAGCAACGAAAACCGGACGCGAAACCGCAACCGAAGCGGAATCGATCGATCTTGCAAGATCTGGCTGGAAAAATCCGGGAGCCACGCATCACGGCCCGGGAAATATCGTCCGAAATTCAACGCACTGAGATAAGCGGGAGGGCACCAGCGCGTGCGACGGCAGACCCGCCCCGTTGCTCCCTTTACGAAGCCCGCGCTGATGCCCGGTCCGTGTGGACGCGGTGCCCGTCCCGTTAGATGCGGGACATCTCTTCCTTCAGCTTGAGCTTCTCTGTTTTGAGACGGGAAATCGTCGCCAAATTCGGCTGCGGGCGCTGATTCTCTTCGTTGATACGCGCGTCGAGACCTGCATGTCTGCTTGCCAATGCCGAAAAATGTGCGTTCTCCATTCCCAACTCCTTTTCTGGTTCAAATTGGTGGAACCGTTAGAACATCAGGGATTGATCTTGTCTCCCGCTGTCGGGACAGCCGCCCACATATGTACGACGATCCGTTGATGTTTTACTCTTAGCCCAGATCAAAGCGAGTGAGTAGGCGGGACGGTGCATGGCGGTGAACGAGTTCAATCCTGACGGGGCGGTGTTTCGCCTTGTCACGCTGCGCGAGGCGCATCGGGATCTGGATGTGGCGATCGACGTGTTGTGCGGCACTTCGGTGCCCGATCAGCTCCAGCTCGCGCGGCTCAAGAAGCGTAAATTGCGGCTCAGGGATGAGATTGCGATGCTCGAAGATGCTCTGATTCCGGACATCATCGCCTGAGTTCACCTTCTTTCTCCGTTCACCTTGCTCCCGCTCTGTGGCACCGTCTGCCGATGTCGACCGACTCATATGGTGCGAGACTCACTCGGAAGCTCGTCGATTCGCTTTATGTCGAGGCGATGGTGCTTGCCGACGAGGCGCGTGCCTATTTCGATTTGCACGGACGTGACGATCGCCTGGCGCTTGACCCGATCGTGCGAGTGGGATTTTCCTGCGAGTCGCTCAAGGTCACGACCAGGCTGATGCACGTCATCGCCTGGCTGCTGACCCAGCGCGCCGTCGAAGCCGGTGAGCTCACGGCTGACGAGGCGATCAACCCGGCACGCCGGCTCGGCGACGCGGCGGAGAGCGATCCGGAGCTCCTCGAAAGGCTCCCCGAAGGCGCGTTGCAGCTCGTCCAGGCAAGCCGCGAGCTTTATGCGCGGGTGCAGCGGCTCGATGACGGTGGATCCTCCGAGCCGCATCCCAGCCCCGCCCGCAGCCTGATGAGCAGGTTGCAAAGATCAATTTAATTTCAATGACTTAAACTGCGTTGTTTGCAATGTGTTAGATCTTTGCTCGTTCCACCGCCAGGCCGCGGTGCGCCTGCGCGTAAATCAGCGTTTGTTTGTCGCAGAGCGCCATCGTTGCGTCATGACGCCATCGGACTTGTGCGGTTTCGGCGAGGTGGCCACCGCAAGCGGGAACGCGATGCTAATCTAAAAGCGGGTGGCGAGCGTGTACGAGATGCGGGGATCATTTTCTTCGCCGGAATATGCCGCTTTGCGCAGCGGGACGCCGACCTCGAGCCCCGCCTCGACGCGGTCGAGTTGCACGCGAACGCCGCCGCCCGCCGAGGCAAGCGAGCCCGAACCGAAGCCGTCGCGGTGATTGTCCACCTCGCCGCCGTCCACATAGGCGTAGAATTGAGCCGAGGCATCATTGGACAGGCCGACGTCCCAGCGCAGCTCGGCGGACCCTGCGACGCCATCGTCGCCCGACCGTTCGCGAGATTCATAGCCGCGCAGGAAATAGCGGCCGCCAAGGCCCATCTCTTCGCTCGACAGCAGCGCGCGTGAGGCAAGCTGTCCTTCGAGCTGCAGCGCGATACTCAGGTTCGCCCCCAGGCTCCGGTCGTATCCGGCCCAGAATTCGAGCTTGGAGAAGATTGCGCTGCCGTCGCGTCGCGACGCAAGCCGGTCGCCTCCTGTCGTGGCGTCGAACAGGTTGAGGCCCCGTTTGTAGGTCAATCGTCCGCGAAGCCTGCCCGATGCGACCGCGGCCGTTCCGTATAGCGAGGCTGAAAGCGCCGCGATGCGATCGTCGCTGAACGTGACGCCACGGCGTGACTGGGTCGCGCCGAGGATTCCGAAATCGAGATAGGCCCACAGGCTGACGGGGCGGCTTCGCAGCAACGGCCGGCTGACGCCGACTTCGGCATAGCTGCTTCGCCCGTCGATATCGCGGCCCTTGAGGATGCCGCCGGCCTCGGTCTTGGCATGATAGCCCGAGACATGGACCTCGGTGCCGCTGGTGCCCAGGACCTTGCTGTAAGCGAGACTGACGAGTCCGAACTCACGCGGCTGGAGCGGAGTTACCATGGTGCCGATGGAGAGGCGGTCATCCTGCGCGAGAAGCCCGTTGATGTCGGTGCTCAGGCGCGCGCGCAACGGTCCGACTTCCTTGGATCCCCAATTGTCGAGCGTCGCACGCCCGCGGACACGGTCGCGGTCGGCGGTCACGACCAGCACCCGCCGGCCGTCGATGCGCTGCAGCCGCGCCTTGCCGAGCCGGACGCCCTGAAGGTCGCCGGCGAGCAGCAGCTGACGCTCGAGTTGCGCCGTCTTGACGGGCTCACCGGTCGCCAGCGCCGAGAGGATGCGCGTGACCGGCGCCGAGGCGCCGCCCTGCACGCGCACCTCGTCGATGCGGCCTTCGTCGAGCACCACCCTGATAATGCCGTTCGTGATCTTTTGCGCGGGGATCCAGGCGGTGGCGAGGCCGTAGCCGCGCGTCCTCGCTATGGTGGCGATGTCCGAGGCAAGCGCCTTGAGATCGTCGGACGAAAGCGTCCGCCCGACATAAGCATCGATGATCGGGGCGAACACGGCGGCTGGGATGGCGCTTGCGCCCTCGATTCGGATTGCGCCGACCATGATCGTATGATCGAGCTCGACCGCGGAAGGTGCGATCGTCTCCAGGCGCGGCGGCATTTGGCTCGCGCGCTCCGGCGGCTCGACTTGACGCAATTCTTCCTCGATCACTGAGGGATTCGCTTGGTCGATTGGCGATTGCGTGGCGGCCGCCGCCGGCCCAGCCAGCGACAGCGTCAGCAATATCGGAAGGAAAAAAGCGCGAAGCGGCATCGACAGTCCGTGGTTCAAATCGCGGCCGTCCTACCCGACACAGTTTAAATTTTTCGTTATGCGACAGCAGATTAGGAACGCGTAAACCAATGTCGTTGAGGTGATGACAAGGACTGGCGACTAATCACACGATCAGCGGCACTCCATCGCCGCATGTCGTGGAGGGCGTATGCGTAAATTCATCATCGGAATGTCGCCGTTGTTGCTGGCGCTTCCTTCCGCTGCACTTGCTGCTGCCCCGCAGTGGCAGGTGAGCGAGGCAAGCGGCGAGGTTCGCCTCACGCAGAACGGGCAGTCGCGGGCTGCGGTGCGCGGCGTCTTGCTGGCCTCGGGGGCGACGATCACCACCGGGCCGAAGGCGCGCGCCGTCATCGTTCGCGGCGAGGAGTTCGTCGTGATCTCCCCCGCCACGCAATTGCGCGTGCCGGCGAACGAGAGTCCGAACATGATCATGCAGATGATCGAAGACTTCGGCACCGCGATGTTCAAGATCAAGAAGAAGACCACACCGCATTTCGGTGTCCAGACGCCCTATCTCGCCGCCGTGGTCAAAGGTACGACCTTCACCGTCACGGTCGGTGCCGAAGGCGGGTCGGTCCAGGTCACCGAAGGTGCGGTCGAAGTCTCGACGCTCGATGGCGGCGCGGCCGATCTGGTCGAACCGGGTGGCATCGCCAGCGTCGGCGCGGGCGACCTCTATCAGCTCACGATCGATGGTGACGTCAGCAAGATCATCCGCTCCGAGAATGTTCCGGCCGCGACCGGGGTCGTCACGTCGTCCGTGGCTCCAGCGGGAACAAGCGCAGCCGCGGCATCCGCCACTGCGCTTCCAGCCGCCGCGCCCGCAGCGCCCGCATTCGCCGGGCCAGAGACGCAGCCGATGCTGATCGGCGCCGCAATCGCGGAAAACCCGCAATCGCTCGGCTCAGTGACCGCTGGGCTGGTGGAAGGCGATGCTGCGATCGAATTGGCGGCCGTCGTAACCCAGGACACGCGGGCGGCCGCCCAGAATGCCGACGCAAGCTCCGCCGATGGCACCGCAACTGAGGGCAGTCAGGCATCGGCCCAGGTCGAGGATAGCTCGGGCAAGAGCGGCGAGGCTCCGGGCCAGGTCGAGGATAGCTCGGGGAAGAGCGGCGAGGCTCCGGGCCAGGTCCAGGACAGCTCGGGCAAGAGCGGCGAGGCTCCGGGCCAGATCGACGATAGCTCGGGCGAGAGCGGGGGGTCTGCCAATTCGGGCAGTGGCGGGGGCGATGCCAATGCCGTGGGTGGCGGCGGGTCTGCAGACATCGGCGACGACGATGCGGTCGTGGATGTGAAAGCCGCGGAGGAAGCACAGAAAGCGGCGGACAAGGCAGCGCAAGAAGCCACGAAAGCTGCTGCGGACGCGGACAAAGCCGCGCAACAGGCCGCCGACGAAGCACTCAAAGCCGCCGACAAGGCAGCGCAAGAAGCCGCGAAAGCTGCTGCGGACGCGGACAAAGCCACGCAACAGGCTGCCGACGACGCGCTGAAGGCGGCCGACAAGGCAGCGCAGGAAGCCGCGAAAGCTGCTGCCGACGCGGACAAAGCCGCGCAACAGGCTGCCGACGAAGCACTGAAGGCGGCCGACAAGGCAGCGCAAGAAGCCGCCAAAGCCACCGCGCAAGCTGACGACGCGGCAGCGAAAGCTGCCGAGGAGGCGCAGAAAGCCGCCGACCAGGCAGCGGATGAAGCCGCAAAAGCTGCAGAAAAGGCGGCAAAAGAAGCAGCGAAGGCCGCCAGCGGGGTGTGAGTTGGCGGGCTGGTCCGCGTCAAAATTGGCCTTTAGCGCGAGCGGAAGCGGCGGCGCTGAACGGCGCGACGACATTCAAACGAGGCGCGGGACGACTTCCGGCGCCGCATTTTTCGGGCAGGCTTTGATGCAGTGCTGAAACTGACGTTCTTCAATACCCTGCTTGCACGGCGCCGGGCCATCATGCTGACGATGGCCGCGGCTTTTGGCGTGTTGGTGCTCTCGTCGGGCGGCGGACATTCGTTCGACCGGTTTCTCCGTCAGTTGCGCGACAGTGTTCGCAGCCATCCTGCAAGCGGGACTGTCGAAATCGTCGAGATCGACGCGCGCAGCCTGGCGGCGATCGACAAATGGCCGTGGCCGCGTGGCGAGCATGCCGCGGCGGTCGACCGGCTGCGCATGGCACAGGCGCGTTCGATCGCGTTCGACGTCGATTTTTCGGCGACCTCGACGCCGGCGCAGGACGCACGCCTTGCAGCCGCGCTCGATCGTGCCGGCGGCAGCGTGATCCTCCCCGCCTTTCGCCAGCAAGCCAGCGCCGAAAGCTCTGAATATATCGACAGTATCCCGGCCAAGCCATTTGTCGACAAAGCCTTTCTTGCCGCGGTGACGGTCTTTCCGGACGATGATGGGCTTGTCAGGCGCATACCGCTCGGGGCTGAGATCGCTGGGGTTCCGCGGCCTTCCCTGGCGAGCATGGTGGCCGAAACCGAAGCCGGGATCGGGCGGCTGTTCGATGTCGATTATGCGATCGATCCCTCGTCGATCCCGCGCCACAGCTTCATCGATCTGGTTTCCGGCCGGATTCCGGATGCCGCGCTTGCCGGCAAGCGCATCATCATCGGCGGGACCGCGATCGAGATGGGCGATCGCTACGCCGTGCCGGGCCACGGCGTCATTCCGGGCGTCGTTATCCAGGCGTTGGCCGCGGAGACGCTTTTGCAAGGGCCAGTGCCTCGCCATTTCGGGCCGGCGGTTCCGCTGGTGCTCGCGCTGCTGCTCACCGGGTTGTGCGCTCGCGCCGGCTCGCGCGTGCGCCGGATGGCGCTGTTTGGGGCAGGGAGCCTGTTCATCGCCCTGCTTCCGCTTGCCACCGAGCAACTGGCGGCGGCGTCGTTCGAAATCGCGCCGGCCGTTGCGGCATTGGTGGCCGCGGCTTGCGCCGCCGGCGCCGCGCTCCTCGCCGAGCGCTACCGCGCGCGGGTGATGATCGACGCCGCGACCGGCCTCCCGAACCTGGCTGCGCTCGAAGAGGCCGCCCAACTCGGTTTTTCGACGGTGGTCGTGGCGCACATCGACCGCTTCGCGGCGATCGCGGCGGGTCTTGGCGTCGACACCACGGCGAAATTAGTCTCGCGCGTCGCCGAGCGCCTGAGCGTCATCAATGCCGAGACGCCGGTCTATCGCATCGACGAGGCGAGCCTTGCCTGGATCGAGTCGCACGGCCACCAGGCGACGCTCGATGATCGGCTCCAGGCGATCATCGCCGTCATGCGCTCGCCGGTCGATTGCGGACGGCTGATCGACGTCGCGCTCACCCTCGGCACGGCCGAAGTCGCGGCCGAAGTGGGGGCCGAAGCGGGCGCCAAGCACGGCGCATATCATTCGGTAGACGCCAGGCAGCTGGTCGCGAACGCATCGCTCGCCGCGTCGCATGCCGCGCGCAACGGCTTGCGCTGGGAGCGCTTTGCGGGCGGCGACAGCGACGAGACCAATTGGCATCTGTCGCTGCTCGGCGAGCTCGATGCGGCGATGGCGTCGGGACAGGTCTGGAACGCCTATCAACCCAAGCTCGACATCGTCAGCGGCGAGATCATCGGCGCCGAGGCGCTGGTGCGCTGGCTTCACCCGCAGCGCGGCCCGATCGCTCCGGACAATTTCATCCCGCTCGTCGAGGAGCATGGGCGCGCACGCGATCTCACCTTCCACGTGCTCGTGCGCGCGCTCGAAGATGCGGTCCGCTGGGAGGCTGCCGAACGGCCCATCGGAGTCGCCGTCAACGTCTCGGCGACGTTGCTCGGCGACGAGGATTTCATCGAACAGGTTAGGGAGACGCTCGAGAACTCGCCGTTGCCCAACAATCGGGTGACGATCGAGGTCACCGAATCGGCGGCGATGAACAATCCCGA
>JAQGLH010000154.1 GCA_028293005.1 Alphaproteobacteria bacterium | reverse complement strand
CCTCGACCCCAGCGTCCACCAAGCGCTGGAGAAGATGGAGCATGTCGAGAAGCTCGGCTACAACGGCGCCGAGGTGATCAACCCGGTCGTCCAGCTGCGCACCGACACCGAGGTGTTCGACTGGTTCAAATATCTCACCGATCACAGCGATCTGGCGGTCTGCCTGTATCGTACGCCGGTTTCCGGCAAGGTGCTCGGCTGGGACCTGATGCAGCGTCTGGCCGAGCTCGACACGGTGATCGGCGCGAAGCAGGGTGCGATGAACCGTGCGGAGACGCTCAAGATCCGCAGCCTGATGCCGGACGACTTCATCACCTCGGATCCGTTCGAGTATTTCTTCCTCGACGATCTGCGCAACGGCGGTCAGGTGGTGTGGGGCGAATTGTCCTACATTCTCTACGGCAAGAAGCGTCACCTCGCGCGCGAATATTACAACCTTGCGCGTGAAGGCCGCTGGGAAGAAGCCTATGAGAAGTGGAAGGGCCTCGCCGAGGTTCGCGAATTCTACCACGATCTCTTCATCTGGGAGATCGCAAAGTCCGCGACCTACGCCGGCGCGCTCGGCAACATCAAAGCTTGGTACGAGGCGATCGGCCTGAAGGCTGGTCCGATCCTGCCGCCGGTGCCGACCGCGACGCCGGAAACGAAAGCCAAGATCAAGGCGCGTCTCCAGGAGATCGGCGTCGCGTGAACCGACTATGGCCCCGGGACGACGTCCGGGGCCGCCGACGATCGAAGCGGGGGCCGGGAACGGCCCCCGCCAAGGCGTAATCTTTTCAAGAACCATAATCTTTCAAGAACATAGACCCCGGAGAGCTGATCTTGCCGAAGCAACTTCATTTCTGCATCCACGGCGCGGGAGGTCTTGGGACCGTCGTCGGCGCGTTCCTCGCGCGCTCCGGACATCGCGTCACCTTGATCGCGCGCAAGCCCCACGTGGACGCGGTCAACGCGAACGGGGTCAAGCTCGAGGGTGTTCGCGCCAATTTCGTCCAGAAAGACAATATTTCCGCGGTGACGATACCCGAGGAGGTTGCGGGCGAGATCGATTATTATATCCTGCTGACCAAGGCGAAGGGTACCGATCAGGCGCTCGCCGATGCCAAGGTGCTGGTCGATCGCACCAGCAATGCGGTCACGCTGCAGAACGGCATCGGGAAAGAGCCGAAGGTCCAGGCTGTGTTCGGCAAGGACAAGGTGATCGGCGGCTCGATCATGGAAGGCGCGGTGCTTGCGGCCCCAGGCTATGTGCGCAACCATATGGCGGTGCCGGTCACTGCTTATTTCGGCGAGATCGGCGGCGGCCAGAGCGACCGCACCCGTGCGATCGCCGAAGCGTTGGACACTGCCGGCCTCGGCACGCATTCGGTCGACGATATCGAGCAGGTCCTGTGGGAAAAGCTCGTCCAGGTTAGCGGCGCCTCCGGGTGGAGCGCGAGCACGTTGAGCGCGGTTCCGGAGCTCGATTTCTGGGCCGGCATCCAGGTTCGCGAAGGCGCCGAACATTATGTGACGATCGCCAGCGAGCTGCTCAGCATCTACCATGCGATGGGCTATCGCGCGCAGAATTTCTTCGCGCCGGTGTCGCGGCTGAAGGAGATCGAGACTGTGGGCTACCAGCAATCGGTCGAGGATTTCATCGCTCTGGGCCAGAGAATGGCGCACAAGGGCCATCCGGTCCGCACCTCGATGCACGACGACCTCGTCGCCGGCCGCAAGATGGAGGTCGAGGAGATGTTCGGGCCTTTGGTCCGCAAGGCGGAGGAGCTGAACGTGCAGATCCCGACCTTCCTCGGCGTCTATCGCCTGCTGTCGACGCTCAACGCGCATCTCCCGCGCGATCGGCAAGGAGCGGCACACTGAGCCGGTATCGTATCGCCGTCATCGCCGGTGATGGCATCGGTCGCGAGGTGATGCCCGCGGCGATCGAGGTCCTCAATGCGGTCGCGGCTTCGTCGGGGCTGAGCTTCGACTATCAGTCGTTCGACTGGAGCTGCGAGACCTATCACCAGACCGGACGGATGATGCCCGAAGACGGCATGTCGCGCCTCGCCGACCATGATTCGATCCTGCTCGGCGCGGTCGGCTATCCGGGTGTGCCGGACCATATTTCGCTGTGGGGGCTGCTGCTGCCGATCCGCCGCGAGTTCGATCAATATGTCAATCTGCGGCCGGTCCGGCTGTTGCCGGGCGTCGAATGTCCGCTCCGCGACAAGGGGCCGGGCGATATCGACTTCTGGGTGGTCCGCGAGAATTCGGAAGGCGAATATTCGCAGATCGGCGGTCGCACCGGGCTCGGCGAGAATGAGATCGTCGTTCAGCAGGCAATCTTCACCCGCCGCGGCACCGACCGCATCCTGCGCTACGCGTTCGAGCTCGCCCGCAAGCTCGGCCGCCCGCACGTCACTTCGGCGACCAAGTCGAACGGCCTCTATCACTCAATGCCCTTCTGGGACGAGCGCTTTGCCGCAATCGGCGCCGACTATCCCGAGATCGCGGCGGACCAATATCATGTCGATATTCTTGCCGCGCGCTTCGTAATGTCGCCCGAGCGCTTCGACGTGGTCGTCGGTTCGAACCTGTTCGGCGACATCCTCTCCGATCTCGGTCCAGGCGTTACCGGCACGATCGCGGTCGCGCCGTCCGCCAACCTCAATCCCGAGCGGCGCTATCCCTCGATGTTCGAGCCGGTTCACGGATCCGCGCCCGATATCGCCGGGCAGGGCATCGCCAATCCGGTCGGGCAGATCTGGTCGGCCGCGATGATGCTCGACCATCTCGGCGAGGCTGAGGCGGCCGCACGCATCATGGCCGCGATCGAAGCCACGCTCGGCGATCCGTCGGTCGAGAAGACGCCTGATCTGGGCGGCACCGGCTCGACGGTTTCGTTCGCAAAGGCGATCGCGGAGCGCGTGAAATGACCGACGCGCCTGGCGGGGGAAGCGGCAACATCCTCCGCTGGGCGTGGAACAAGGCCGGCTTGCTGTTGTGCACGGCGTGTCTGTTCTGGGCGATCAATCCAATCGTTGGCCGCGCGGTCCGCGATCTTATCTCGCCAGTCGCTCTGTCGTTCGGTCGCTGGCTCGTCGCAGCGATGATCGTCACCGCCTTCGCTTGGCCGCATCTCCGGCGCGACTGGCCGACGGTCGTGCGGAACTGGAAGATCCTGGTCGTGCTCGCCTTGCTCGGCATCGGGCTGTTCTCGACCCTGGTATATTGGGGCCTCAACTACACGACGGCGATCAACAATCTGATG
>JAQGLH010000153.1 GCA_028293005.1 Alphaproteobacteria bacterium | reverse complement strand
TTTCCGGGACGATGCACGCGGCTTTCGGGCGATGGCGCAGTGCGATATCGAGCATCTCCTCGGTCGCCGCCATCTCGAGGTTGAGCGGGACGGTGAGACGTTCGGTCAGCCGCGAGATATCGTCGTCGGTGATGTGCCGCCGGTCCTCGCGCAGATGCGCGGTGACGCCGTCGGCGCCCGCGCCGGCCGCCGCGACCGCCGCGCGGACCGGGTCGGGATGCTCGCCGCCGCGCGCGTTGCGGATCGTGGCGACATGGTCGATGTTGACGCCGAGGCGGAGCCTGCCGGTCACGCCGCCTTCCGGCTCCCGGGCTTTTCGGCGGGAAGCGCGGCGAGCTCTTCGGGCAGCGCGTCGGCAGCGTAGGTCGGGACCGAAAGCTGGACCAGCGGGAAGAAGGGCACGCCGAGGTCGGCGCTTCCGTTCGACCGGTCAATCAGCGCGGCGGCGGCGATCACGCTGCCGCCGGCTTCCTCGACGGCGGAAATCGCCTCGCGCGAGCTGAGCCCGGTGGTGACGACATCCTCGACCAGCAGCACCTTCTGCCCGGCTTTGAGCCGGAATCCGCGGCGCAGCTCGAACTTGCCGCCCGGACGCTCGACGAACATCGCCTCGCGGCCGAGCGCGCGGCCGACCTCATGGCCGGCGATGATCCCGCCCATCGCGGGCGAGACGACGATCTCGATCGCGCTCCTGATCTCGCGCGGCAGCTTTTGCACGAGCGCCGAGGCGAGCCGGGCGGCGCGCGCCGGATCCATCAGCACCCGCGCGCATTGCAGATAGCGCGGGCTGTGAAGCCCGGAACTGAGCAGGAAATGGCCCTCCAGCAGGGCGTCGGCGGCGCGGAATTCCGCCAGAACTTCTTCGTCGGTCATGATGTGCTCGGTGCGGCTGTGGCTGCCTGCCTGATAGGGCGGTGAGGGGCGGCCATCAAGGCGGCCCTACAGCCCTCCGGAAAAAGGCTGTTTGGGCGCTTGAGGCGCGCACCCGCCCTGCCTATAAGGCGCCGCGACCGGCCGTTCGCGGCCGACTCTATTCCCGCGTCTTCTATGCGGTGTCCAAGGGGTTTAGATGAAAGTTCTGTTGAGAATCCTGGTCCTTGCCGCCGCTTTCGGGCTCGTGCCTGCCGCAGCGGTGGCACAGCATAATCCCAACGTCGTTCCCCAGCTCGCGCCGCAGGAGAAATCCGTTCTTCCCGCGCAGCCCGGGGATGTTTCGGCGGCTCCGCTCGCGACGCAGGGTAATCCGCCCCCGGCCGAAGTCGCCGCCAAGGCGATAGCGCCGTTCGGCCATGCCAAGCCGCAATATGGCGTCGGCATGCCCGACGGACGGATGGGATTCCAGGATCAATTCACCCCGATCGGCGAGGAAGCCGCCTGGTTCCACAACCAGTTGCTCGTCCCGATCATCACAATCATCTCGCTGTTCGTGCTCGCGCTGATGCTGTTCGCGGTGGTCCGCTATCGCCGCAGCGCCAATCCGGTGCCGTCGCGTACCACCCACAACACGTTGATCGAGGTCGTCTGGACGCTCGTTCCAGTGCTCATTCTGGTCGTCATCGCGGTGCCCTCGATCAAGCTGCTCGCGCGGCAATATTCGCCGCCCAAGGCCGATCTGACCGTCAAGGTGATCGGCAACCAATGGTATTGGACCTATCAATATCCCGACAACGGCGACTTCGAGATCGTCTCCAACGTGCTCTCCGAGGAGGAGGACAAGAAAAGAGGCGAGCCGCGCTTGCTCGGCGTCGACGAGCGAATGATCGTTCCGGCTGGAGCGACGGTCAAGCTGATCGTCACCTCGAACGACGTCATCCACAGCTGGGGCGTGCCGTCCTTCTGGACCAAGATGGACGCGATCCCCGGACGCCTCAACGAGACCTGGTTCAAGGTCGACCGTCCGGGCGTCTATTACGGCCAATGCTTCGAGCTGTGCGGCGCCCGCCACGCGTTCATGCCGATCGCGGTCGAAGTGGTGCCGCCGGCGCAGTTCGCGGCCTGGGTCGCCTCAAAGGGCGGCACGATGCCGGGCGCGGTCAAGCCGACCTCGCCCGACGCCACCGTCAATTCGCCGATCGCCAATCCGCCACCGCCGGTCGTCACCCCGATCAGCGGCACCGAGACTTCGCCCGCTCCGCCGGCTGTCGTCGATGCCACGGCCAAGCCGCCGGTTTCGATCCAGGGCTCGACCAACTCCGAAGGCCGCTAAGATGACCGACACGACTGCAAACGCCAGCCATTTCGAAGCCAGCCATGCGCATGATCATCATCATGACGCAGACCACAAGCCGGGCTTCTTCGCGCGCTGGTTCATGTCCACCAACCACAAGGACATCGGCACGCTCTATCTGATCTTCGCGATCACGGCGGGCATCATCGGCGGCGTAATCTCGGGCCTGATGCGCGCCGAGCTGGCGCAGCCCGGCATCCAGTTCCTCGAGGCGTGGTCCGGTGCGGCCTCGATGGACGAGGCGCTTCACCTGTGGAACGTGCTGATCACCGCGCACGGGCTGATCATGGTGTTCTTCATGGTCATGCCAGCGATGATCGGCGGCTTCGGCAACTGGTTCGTGCCGATCATGATCGGCGCACCCGACATGGCCTTCCCGCGGATGAACAACATCAGTTTCTGGCTGCTCATCCCGGCTTTCCTGCTCCTGCTCGGGTCGACCCTGGTCCCCGGCGGCACCGGCAACGGCGCCGGCGTCGGCTGGACGGTCTATCCGCCGCTTTCAACCAGCGGCTCGCCGGGGCCGGCGGTCGACATGGCGATCTTCTCGCTCCACATCGCCGGTGCATCGTCGATCCTCGGCGCGATCAACTTCATCACGACGATCTTCAACATGCGCGCCCCCGGGATGACGCTGCACAAGATGCCGCTGTTCGTCTGGTCGATCCTGGTGACCGCGTTCCTGCTGCTGCTCGCGCTACCGGTGCTCGCCGGTGCGATCACGATGCTGCTCACCGACCGCAACTTCGGCACGACCTTCTTCGATGCCTCGGGCGGCGGCGATCCGGTGCTCTACCAGCACCTCTTCTGGTTCTTCGGCCACCCCGAGGTCTACATCATGATCCTGCCGGGCTTCGGCATGATCAGCCAGGTCATCGCGACGTTCAGCCGCAAGCCGGTGTTCGGCTATCTCGGCATGGCCTATGCAATGGTCGCGATCGGCGTGGTCGGCTTCGTCGTCTGGGCTCACCACATGTTCCTGATCGGCATGGACGTGAACACCAAGATGTACTTCACGGCCGCGACGATGGTGATCGCGGTCCCGACCGGCATCAAGATCTTCTCGTGGATCGCGACGATGTGGGGCGGATCGATCAGCTTCGAGACGCCGATGATGTGGGCGTTGGGCTTCATCTTCATGTTCACGGTTGGCGGCGTGACCGGCGTCGTGCTCGCCAACGGCGGCATCGATAACAATGTCCACGACACTTATTACGTCGTCGCGCACTTCCACTATGTGCTCTCGCTTGGCGCGGTGTTCGCCTTGTTCGCGGCCTGGACCTACTGGTTCCCCAAGATGTTCGGGCGGATGCAGAGCGAGCTGCTCGGCCAGCTCCATTTCTGGATCTTCTTCATCGGCGTGAACATCCTGTTCTTCCCGATGCATTTCCTCGGCATGGACGGCATGAAGCGGCGTATTCCCGACTACAACGATGCGTTCGCCTATTGGAACCACATCGCCACGATCGGCTATGTGACGATGGCGGTGGGGATGGTGTTCTTCTTCGCCAACATCATCTGGTCGCTGCTGGCTGGCAAGAAGGCGCCCGACAATCCCTGGGGTGAAGGCGCGACCACGCTCGAGTGGACGTTGCCGAGCCCGCCTCCCTACCACCAGTTCGAACAGCTGCCGCGGATCGACTGAGCAAGGCGCCGCCCCTGGAGAAATCCCGGGGCGGCCCCGCAAGATGTCCGCAGCCCGCCACGGCCGGGCGAGGACAGGTGAGACAGATGACGGCGACGGTATTGCAGCAGACCCATCCGCTTCCGGCCGATTGGCGCGATTTCCTCGCGCTGACCAAGCCGCGGGTGATGACGCTCGTCGTCTTCACCGGCCTGTGCGGGCTGCTCGCGGCGCCGGTGCGGATCCATCCGGTGATCGGCTTCACCGCGGTGCTGTGCATCGCGCTCGCCGCGGGCGCCGCCGGCGCGCTCAACCAATGGTATGAGGCGGATATCGACGCGCTGATGAAGCGCACCGCCGGCCGGCCGCTGCCCGCCGGGAGGATGGACCGCCAGTCCGCGCTCCACTTCGGAGTCGGCCTCGGCA
>JAQGLH010000145.1 GCA_028293005.1 Alphaproteobacteria bacterium | reverse complement strand
TGCCGAGGCGCTTGGCGCGATCGGCTCCACTGGGGTCAAGCTCATGCCGATCCGGGATCTTGGCTGGCTGATGGACCATGCTCCTGCGCCAAAGGAGGCGGTGAGCGCGGCGGCAGCGCGTGTCGGGCCCGACACGGTCGCCAAGCTGCTGTTCACCTCTGGATCGACCGGCGCCCCCAAGGCGGTGATCAACACGCAGCGGATGTTGGTTTCGAACGTCCAGGCGATGGCGCGTCTGTGGAGCTTTCTCAACGATCGGCCGCCGGTGATCGTCGACTGGCTGCCGTGGAGCCATACGTTCGGTGGCAACTTCTGCCTCCACATCTGCCTTTTCCTGGGCGGCACCTTCCATATCGATGCGGGCAAGCCCGCGCCGGGCCTGATCGACCTGACGATCGCGGCGCTCAAGCGATGGTCGCCGACGATCTACTTCAACGTACCCGCGGGCTATGATGCGCTGCTGCCGGCGCTGGAGGCCGACGGCGCCTTCGCGCGCCACTTCTTCCAGGATCTCGACTTTCTGTTCAACGCCGCCGCGCCGCTCCCGGACCTCACCCGCGCGCGCCTCGAGGCGGTCGCCAGGCGCGCCACCGGCGAGCTTCCGGCGATCTTCGGCGGCTGGGGATCGACCGAGACTGCCCCCGGCGCGACCATGCTGTCGTTCCCAACGCCTCACGCATCGAACCTCGGCGTTCCGCTGCCGGGCGTCGAGATCAAGATGGTGCCGGTCGACGGCCGGCACGAGCTTCGCGTGCGGGGGCCAAACGTCACGCCGGGATATTGGAAGCAGCCCGAGGCGACCGCGGCCGCATTCGACGACGAAGGCTTTTACCGGATCGGGGACGCCGGACGAATGGTCGATCCCACCGATCCCGCGGCCGGTATCCTGTTCGACGGTCGGATTGCCGAAAACTTCAAATTGGCGTCGGGCACCTGGGTCAATGTCGCCGGCGTCCGCCTCGCCGCGATCGCCGCCGGCGAGGGACTGATCGCGGATGCCGTCGTCGCAGGCGAGGCCCGCGACGATATCGGTCTGCTGATCTTTGCCAATGACGACGCCTGCCGGGCCTGGCTGGCCGCACGCGGATGCGAAGTCGACATCAGCCCGGCATCGCATCCGCGCGTTCGCGATTATGTCGCGAGCCTGATCAGCGGCTACAATGCGACACAAATGGGATCGAGCACGAAGATCGCCCGCCTTCTCATCCTCGATGATCCGCCGCGTCCCGAGCATGATGAAATCACCGACAAGGGCTACATCAACCAGCGGGCCGTGCTTGCGCGGCGCGCTTCGTCGGTCGACGATCTCTATCGCGAGGAAAACGCGATCCAAAGAGGACTGTCCACGGAGCGCCGTGCTGAGTTCGCGGGCGCACGCGCGGCGCCGGGCACGCGATGACAGCTAGCGGCGTGCAGAGCAGCACGACTTGCTTCTATGGGTCGGCTCTGCTTGGCAAAAAGACGCGCCCAGCCGTTCGAACCGAGCTGCGATGCTGAACGATAGGGTCATCATCGTCACCGGCGGCGCGGGAGGGATTGGCCGTGCGACGGCTTTGCTGCTGGCCGCGGCCGGGGCTCGAATTGTCGTCAGCGATGTCGACGGTGCCGGCGAAGAAACCGCTGCGATGATCCGGGAGCAGGGTGGCCAGGCCGCCTTCGTCAAGGCCGATATCGGCCGCGAGGCCGAAGTCGCGGCGCTGGTCGACGAGACCGTGAACCTTCATGGCCGGCTTGACGGGGCGTTCAACAATGCCGGCGTCGAGCAGGCGTTCCTGCCGCTTCACGAGCTCAGCCTCGAGCAATGGGAGCATGCGCTCCGCATCGACCTGACCGGCGTCTTCCTATGCATGAAATATCAGATCAGGGCGATGCTCGCGGGCGGCGGCGGAGCGATCGTCAACGCGGCCTCGGCGCTCGGCCAGGTCGCGATTCCGCGCGCGGCCGAATATGTGGCCGCCAAGCATGGCGTGGTCGGCATCACCCGCGCGGCCGCGCTCGAATATAGCGCAAGCAACATCCGCGTGAACGCGGTCCTGCCGGGGATCATCCGCACCCCCATGATCGAGCGTGCGATCGAGCATCCCGATTTCGCGCCGTTCTTCGACAAGCTCCTCGATCATCATCCGATCGGCCGTTTCGGCCAGCCTCACGAAGTGGGGGAGGCGGTCAAATGGCTGCTGTCCGATGCCGCCTCGTTCGTGACGGGCGCGATGATCGCCGTCGATGGCGGCTATCGCGTGGTGTGAGCGAGGACCGGCTCTCGCCCACCCCTTCACCTTGCGTGGGCCGCGAAGGAGCTCAGAAGCTGATGCGCGCGGTCACGCGTATGTCCCGGCCCGCCAGCGGCGCATAATCCTTGAGAAAGCTGGCGTGGCGGCGCGCATCGACATCGAAGATGTTGTTGGCCGAAAGCGTCAGGCTTGTGTTCTTATACGCCGCGAATGGTTTGACCCCGATCGAGGCGTTCACCATCGTATAGCCGCGGGTCGGCGTCTCGAATTCGGCTATCCGGCTCTGCCCGGTGACGCGCTCGACCTCGAGCCGGCCGTTGATCCGCTCGGATTGCGCCTCGATGCCGCCGAGCATGCGTAGCGGCGGAATGCGTGGCGCCGGGCCGACCGACTTGATCGTGGCCCTGACGTAATCGACAAGCGCGTCGAGATTGATTGCGGTGCCGCCGAGCTGCGCCACCCTGAGCGAGCTCTCCACCTCGAAGCCGAGATAGCGGGCGTTGGCGTGCCTGATCTGGAACACCGGCAGATCATCCTCGATGGCTCCGGTCGCTTGCTCGTAGATGTAGTCGGTGAACCAGATGTGATAGGCTGAAGCTCCAAAGGTGAAACCATCCCCCGCCTTCCTGAGCGTCAGCTCGAGGCCATTGCTCTTTTCCTTGCCGAGGTCGGGATCGCCGATCTCGAACGCCTGGGTGCCCGGATGCGGACCGTTCACGAACAGCTCCTCGGCGGCCGGAGCGCGCTCGGTGTGCGAGGCATTCAGCCCCAGCCTCACCCGCGGGAGAAATTCGTAGCTGACGCCCAACGACCCGGAATAGGCATCGAACGTGCGGCTCAGATCGGGATTGCCGATCAGCGCATCGGCCTGAGCCTTGACCGTCTGGCGCTCATATCGTGCTCCGGCTTCGGCGCGGAACGCTCCGGAGCGGTAGTTTTCGAGCGCGAACAGGCCAAGCTGCGACGTGGTGTTGCGCGGCAGTGACTTCTCGTCGCCCACCGTGTTCAGGTTGCGATGGAAATATTGCGCGCCGAAGCCTCCGCCCCATCCATTGCGGTCCGATTGCACGAACTCGAGCCGGCCTTCGTAGCCCTTGTTGAAGAAAGTCGTGCCGATCGTGCCCGCTTCATCGATCTCGCTGTGCTGATAATCCGAATAACCGCCGCGCAGCCTTATGCTGTCGATGAAGCCCGAGCCGGTGTCGATTTCCGCGCGTCCGTCGGCGCGGGTTTGTTTCAGGTCGATGCTGACCTGCTCCGGTGCGACGTTGGGATCGAGCGAATAGCGGATCGGAATCCCGTAGCGCGTCGTGAACCGATTCACCGAGAAGCCGACATTGCTGTCGCCGTTGATCCAGGCCAGCCCGCCGGCGATATCGGAGGTGCGGCCGGCACTGTTCGGAAGGCGGCCGTGCAGTGTCGCGAGCGCCTGAATTGCGGGATCTGAACTCGCTGCCGCTTGCGCCCGAAGCGCCCGCGACAGCACGAAACCACCAATCGCCAGGTCATCCGTCTTGCTGTAATTACCATCGAGGTGCGCCACGAAATTGCCGCCGATCGGCACGTCGACAATGCCGTTGACGGATCGTTCGTTGGCTGCCGATCCGTAAGTGGCGAGCCCCTCCAGGTGTACCGCTTCGTCGGGAACGTTGCGCGGAATGCGGGCATCGATCACGTTGACCACGCCGCCGATCGCCGCCGAGCCGAACAGCAATGCGCTGGGCCCGCGCAGGACCTCGATCCGTTCCGCGGTGAGCGGATTGATCGCGACGGCGTGATCGACGCTGGTGTTCGAGACGTCCAGGCTGCCGATGCCGTCGGTGAGGATCCGAATCCGTTCGCCTTGAAAGCCGCGAAGGATCGGCCGGGAGGCATTGGGGCCGTAGGAGGTCGAGGAGACGCCCGGCTGGCGGGCCAAGGTGTCGCCGATCGTCGGCCGCAATTCGCGGGTCAGTTCCTCCCCGCTCACGACCGACGTTCCCGCCAGCACGTCCTCCCTGTTCCGGCGGAAGCCGGTCACGACAATGTCGTTCGCATCCTGTGCATGGAAGTCCCGGCGCCGGCGTTGAGCCGGGGTGGCGACGGCCGGCGCCGAAGAGGATGCGGCTGGGGGTTCCGGCGAAGCAGCAGCGTCCGTCGCGTCGCTCGTGGCGTTCGTGGTGCCGGTTGCGTCGGTCGGGGCGGCGGCTTGGGCGAAAGCAATGTGGGGGCTCAGAGCCGCGGCGGCTCCGGCGAGAAGTGCGGAACGAAGCATCGGATTTCCATTCAATCTGGACTGCCTCTGAAGGCAGCCAACGCTCGGGCCGTCGGCCGGCGAGCGCCTATTTTTCAGGTCCGGAGGTTACCGGGGGTGGGAAGTGGCCATCGAGCGCGGGACTGACCCGCAGCAAGGGTGCGGGCGCCGGTGGCCGCGGCGCGCCCTCTGGCACGCCCGCTCAGGCGAGAGGCGGTTGCAGCAGCGGACGCACCAATGTGCCGTTCAGCACCGGCCCGTCCGGGAATTGCCTCCGGGCGGGCTCCGCCAGCTGGAGTGGAAGGCTGAGCGCCGCCGGCGGCAGCAAATGGGCGAGGATTGGGACCGAGCCGCCGTGGGAGACGGCGCCTTTCTTGGCGCTGACCGAAGCTGCGGTCTCTTCGGTCAACGCGACGGCTGCGATCTTCTTGTCGTGGCTCTGGAGCGCCATCGCGTGGGCACGCACGCTTTGATGCCGGCAGATCGCCGCAACCGTCGACGATGCATTCCCTGCGATCAGGGTGACGATCATCAACAGCGTTACCCAGCGGCTCACCGCGATGAGATAACATTAAATATCCCGGGCCTCAACACTCCGAGTCGAATGCGGCTGCTAAAATCCGGAGCAGAAGCGGGCGGTCTGCCGGCGAAGGCCGCCGGCATGATCGCAAGCAACCCGATTACAAGCGGAATAGAACAGCCTGAATACAGGCCGTTGGGAGGGACAAGCAAGGCCACGACCACATAATGAAAGCATTTCCTTACGGGCAATTTTGCATTTGGGATTAGCTTGAAACTGCCTTTATGATGCGCTGCAAACCAAGAAAAGGGAGAGGCTCTCGATGGCCACCACGCTTCAACGCGAACGGACGTCTGCTCGATCGGGTCGGACTCCCGATTATGACGTGATCATCGTCGGCGCCGGTTTCGCCGGCCTTTACGCGCTCCATCGTCTCCGCGGCCAGGGACTTAAGGCGATCATTCTCGAAGCCGGCGAAGGGGTCGGCGGAACTTGGTATTGGAACCGCTATCCCGGCGCCCGTGTCGATATCGAGAGCGTCGATTATTCCTATACTTTCTCCGAAGAGCTGCAGCAGGAATGGTCATGGTCGGAGCGCTACGCCGGCCAGCCCGAACTGCTGCGTTACCTCAACCATGTCGCCGACCGGTTCGACCTGCGCCGCTCCATCCTTTTCGACTCGCGGGTCGCTTCGGCGCATTTCGAGGACGCTTCCGATCAGTGGCTGCTCGAAACCGTCGACGGCAAGCGCTTCAGCGCACGCTATTGCGTGATGGCGACCGGCTTCCTGTCGGCTCCAAACAAACCGAGCTTCGCCGGTCAGGACAGCTTCAAGGGCAACACCTACCACACCGCTTACTGGCCGCACGAAGGGGTGGATTTCAGCGGTCAGCGCGTCGGCATCATCGGTACCGGCTCGTCGGCGGTGCAGAGCATCCCGATCATCGCTCAGCAAGCTGGGCATCTCACCGTCTTCCAGCGCACCCCGCCTTATGCGATCCCGATGCGCAACTGCCCGATGCCAAAGGACTATGAGGCGAGGGTGAAGGCCAATTATCCCGAATGGCGCCGGATGCAGCGCGAAATCTCCACCGGCGGGATGCTCACCTGCAATTTCGAGGCGACGCCGCGGGTGACGGCTCTGGCGATGGATGCGACCCCCGAGGAGCGAAAGGCGCTGTACGACAACCGCTGGCAGTCGGGCGCGCTCGGCTTCTACCTGATCTATCCGGACATCTTCTGGGACAAGGAAGCCAATGAGACGCTCGCCGAATATATCCGCGACAAGATCCGCCAGCGGGTCGACGATCCCGAAGTCGCCGAGCTGCTCGTTCCCAAGGACTATCCGATCCTTGCCAAGCGGCTCTGCGCCGACATCAATTATTACGAGACCTACAATCGCGACAACGTCACTTTGGTCGATATCCGCGGCCACGAGATCGAGATCACTCCCAAGGGCGTCGAGGTGCGCGGGGTCGAGCACGAGTTTGACAGCCTGATCTTCGCGACCGGCTTCGACGCGCTGACCGGCGCTTTGAC
>JAQGLH010000141.1 GCA_028293005.1 Alphaproteobacteria bacterium | reverse complement strand
AGCTGCCCCACCGCCTCCATCTTCTGGACTTGGCGGAGCTGCGCTTCGGCCGCCGCGCGTTCGGCCGCCTCGGCCTGCAGCCGCTCGTTGGCGTCGCGCAGCTCGCGGGTGCGCTGCTGCACCGCCTGCTCGAGGGTCATCGCGCGGTTCGCCTCATTCTCCGCGTCGCGGCGGGCGACCAGCCGCTCGCTGATCGCCTGGTAGGCGGCGAGCCCGAGGATGATCGCACCGAGCCCGATCAGCAATCCCACCCAGCCGAGCCATTCAGTGAGCTTGTCGGCCTCCGCGGCGAACATCTGCGTGTCGGCCATCCGCCCGCGCAATATGTCGCGTTCCTGCGTGGCGATGGCGTCGAGCTGCTTGCGCAACGCGGGGCCGGTGGGCATCAGCCCGGCCTGGTAGAAGGATGGAACGCCTCCGCCCGCCTGCTTGCTCGCGACGAGCTCGGCCGCCACCGCGAGTTCGCTCCCGCGCCGCGTGTACAAGGCTTGTAGCCTCGCGACCTGCAGCTTTTGCCGTGGATCGTTGTGGACGAGCTGCTTGAGCTGGCCGATCTGGCGTCCTGCGAGCAGCCATTCGTTATAATAAGCCATGCCGGTCGGCTGCCGCTCGTCGAGCACGAAGCGGCCGAGTGCCGCTTCGGCGCGGGCGACGGTCGCGTCGACGGTGCGGGTCAGAAGCACGACGTCGTAAGCGTGGCGCTCCCACGCCAGCGCGTTGTCGCGATTGCGGTTGGAGATGGTGACCATCACCACCAGCGCGATCAGAATGATCGTCGCGGCGATCGCGCCGAAACTTGCCCAGCCCCGCCGCCACGAGCCCGGGGATGCCTCCTCCGGCGCAGCGTCCATTCGTATCTCCCCAATAGGGGAGGCATCTTAGTTCAATGAAATAAAAGTGGAAAGGCGGCCGGTCGCTTCAGGCGAACGTCTCGACAAAAATATCGGGCGCGCAAGTTGATGCTCCGGCTTGCCGGCCTTGCCGAGGCTCCTTGCCGCCAAATCGAGGTAATCGGCTTCGCAGCTGCCGCTTGAAAAGCTAAGCAATGCAGCCTGTTGCCCTTCCAGCTGTGGCGAATATCTCGAGAATGCGCCCGACCTGTTCGTCGCTATGCTCCGCGCAGAGCGAGCAGCGCAGCAGATACATGCCCGCCGGTGTGGCCGGTGGCCGGGCCATGTTGACGTAGACGCCGCCTTCGAGCAGCGCCTGCCACATCAGCACCGTGCTCTGCTGTTCCGGCAGCAGGATCGCGATGATCGCCGATTGCGCTTCCGGCGTCGCGATGTTGAAGCCCAGATCGCGCAGGCCTTGGTGGAGACGGCGGCTGTTCTTCCAGAGATGGGCGCGCTTGTCGCCGGCATCGCTCAGCTTGCGGATCGACGCCGCCGCGGTCGCGACGACCGACGGCGGCAGCGAGGCGGTGAAGACATAAGGGCGGCATACGAGGCGCATCACCTCGAACTTGGGGTGGTTCGAGACGATGAAGCCTCCGACCGTACCAACCGACTTGGAGAAGGTGCCGATCACGAAATCGACATCATCCTCGACTCCGGCTTCTTCGAACACGCCGCGCCCGTTCGGGCCGAAAAAGCCCATGCCATGAGCCTCGTCGACGGCGATCATCGCATTGTGCTTCTTCGCGACCGCGACCATTTCGCGAAGCGGCGCGATGTCGCCGAGCATCGAATAGACGCCTTCGAGCACGACCAGCCTTCCCCCTTCCTTGGGGAGGCGGCCAAGCCTTTTGTCGAGATCCTCGACGCTGTTGTGGCGGAAGCGGACGATCTGCGCGTTGCCGAGCGCGCAGCCGTCGTAGATCGAGGCATGGCTGTCGGCGTCGAGGATGATGTAATCCTCCTTGCCGGCGATCGTCGACATCAGCCCGAGGTTGGCTTGATAGCCGGTCGAGAAGACCATCGCGTGCCGCGTGCCGTAAAATTCCTTGAGCGCCTCCTCGCATTCCCTGTGGGTCTGGTAGGTGCCGTTGAGGACGCGGCTTCCGGTCGTGCCGGATCCATATTCGTCGAGCGCCTTCTTGCCGGCGGCGATGACGTCGGGATCGAAGGTCATTCCCATATAATTGTAGGTGCCGAGCAGGATCGTTTCCTTGCCCTGGATGATCGCCAGCGTCGGCGAGAGCACTTTGTCCATGACGATTCCGAACGGATCGCGCACGCCGGTGTCGAGCAGCGCCTGCCGTTCAGCGATCAGCGCGTCGAACTTTGAGAAGAGGTCGGTCATCCCTCGTTCTTGAGCTCCTCGACCGCGTCGACCAGCTGGCCGATCGTTTCGATCTCGGCCTGCATGTTCATCGTGATCAGGATGTCGAATTCGTCCTCGATCGCCGCGACGAAATCCATCACCGTCAGGCTGTCCCATTCGAGATCGCCGGCAAAGGTGGTGGCTTCGGTGAGCGCCATGTCCTTTTTGTTGAACGGCTCGATCAGCTCGGCGACCTTGGCGAAAGTCTCTTCTCTGTCTGTCATGGCAGGCCTTTATGTCCGGCTATCGGCTCTGCCAAGTGAATTGGGCCGCCATGTGTCGTCAACATGGCAGTGCGTCGATTTCGGCCGCTTGATTTTGCGGGGGCGGCGGCGCCGTGCCGCCTAACGCAGCCAGCCCTCGTCGCGATACCATTGGGCGGTGCTCATGAGACCATTCGGGGTGTCGATCTGCGGCGACCAGAGCGGGAAGGGGGGACGCCGCTCCGCGGTCACCACCCAATCGGGGTGGCAGAAATATTTCACCCGGTCGGCGGTGAGCTTGGCTTTGTCGCGGCGCAGCAGGCGGTCGAGCCGGGCGGTGGCGCGGAGCAACGGGCGCGGCAGCGCGAGCGTCATCGTCCGCTTGCCGAGCGCATCGCCGAGCGCGTGTGCGAAATGGCGGTGCGCCCAGCCGCCGATGCGGCCGTCGTCGGGCTCGTAGGTCTCGGAAACGGTATCCGGCTCGTCGAGTACCGCCAGGATCAGCCGGCAGAGATCCTCGACATGGATCACCGAGAAGTGCCCGCGCGGTGGCAGCGCGACGATTCCGCGCCTGGCCATCTTGAACAATTCGAGGGTTTCGCGGTCGCCCGGCCCGTAGACCGCCGGCGGACGGATGATCGTCCATTCGAGGCCGGACGAGGCGACCAGCCGTTCCGACCGCGCCTTCGACCGGCCGTAGTCGGACAGCTGGGGCTCGCGCGCCGCGAGCGAAGAGATATGGATGAAGCGCCGCACACCCGCCTTGCGCGCCGCGTCGATCATCGCCGCGACGCCGGCGATGTTGACCGCGTCGAACTCCTGCTTGCTGCCATTGATCACGCCGGCGATGTGAATCACCGCGTCGGAGCCGGTGGCGAGCTTGACGAGGCTGTCGCGCCGATCGAGCGCGCCGTCGACCCAGGCGACATCGTCCTCGGGCGGCCTCCACCCGCGCGTGAGCGCGCGCACGTCGTAACCGGAACCGCGCGCGAGCTGGAGCAGATGCTGTCCGACGAAACCGGTCCCACCCGTCACCGCGAGCGTGCGGCTCTTGCGGTGCTTGTTCAGAGCGGGGACCATGCGTCGGCCTGCGCCTCTTCGCTCTGCTTCTCGCGGATATCGAGATGGCCGAGGATGGCGTCGAGCACCGCCTCGGTTCCCGCGCCCGAAGCGCCCGACACGCGCAGCGGGGTCTGGCCGCATTCGGCCTCGAGCTCGGCCGCCAGCGCCTCGATCATCTCGTCGTCGATGGTGTCGATCTTGTTGAGCGCGACCACCTCGGGTTTGTCGGCGAGCTGCGCCCCATAAGCTTCGAGCTCGTCGCGGACGGTCCGGTAGGCGGCCGCGACATCCTCGTTGTTCGCATCGACGAGGTGGACCAGGACGCGGCAACGCTCGACATGGCCGAGGAAGCGGTCGCCGATGCCGGCGCCTTCGGCGGCGCCCTCGATCAGTCCAGGGATATCGGCGAGCACGAACTCACGCGCCCGATGGCGGACGACGCCGAGCTGCGGATGCAGGGTCGTGAACGGATAGGCGCCGACCTTGGCATTGGCGTTGGTGACGGCATTGAGAAAGGTCGATTTGCCCGCATTGGGGAGGCCGACCAACCCCGCGTCAGCGAGCAGCTTGAGGCGCAGCCACACCCACATTTCCTCGCCCGGCCAGCCGGCGCCGTGCTGCCTTGGTGCGCGGTTGGTGGAGGTCTTGTAGCTGGCGTTGCCGCGGCCGCCGTCGCCTCCGCGCAGGACCGTGATCCGTTGCCCCGGCTCGGTAAAATCGGCGAGGACATGCTCCTTGTCGTCGCTCAGGATCTGGGTGCCGACCGGCACCTTGATCAGCAAGTCCTTGCCACCGGCGCCGGTCTGGTTGCGGCCGGCGCCGCCTTTGCCGCGCTCTGCCCGGAAATGCTGGGTGTAGCGAAAGTCGATCAAGGTGTTGAGGCCTTCGATGGCCTCAAAGACGATGTCGCCGCCCTTGCCGCCTTCGCCGCCGTCGGGGCCTCCGTATTCGATGTACTTTTCGCGCCGGAAGCTGACGGCACCGGGGCCGCCCGCGCCCGATCGGATCGAGATCTTGGCTTGGTCGAGGAAATGCATGAGCCGGATGTAGTCGCGTCGACGCGCCGCGGCTACCCCGACCGCACGCCCGGCCGCACACATCGCGCGGCCGGCGTTCGGCCAACCGGCGATCTTCGATTGCAGGCGCTCAGGCCGCGACCATTTGGTCTCCGCAGGCCATCGCCGCGACATCTTCGGCTTCGGCCGGCTCGGCATCAAGGCTAAGCGTGTAGAGCTTCGATGGCGCCGTGCCGCCGCGGCCGGCGCTGTGGCGCGGCTCGATGATGCCACTCGCGCGGAAGCCGATCTTCTCGAGCACCCGGCCCGAGGCCGGATTGTCGAGAAAATGACTCGCCGAGAGCCGTTTCAGCCGCAGCGAGTGGCGCGCCAGCGCGACCATCGCGCCAGCGGCCTCGGTCGCATAGCCGAGTCCCCAATGCGGTCTCGAGATCCAATAGCCGAGCTCGATCTCTCCGTCCGCGCTGCGCTCGAAGCCGACGCTGCCGATCAGCTGCGCCGCGCGGTGCGTGCGGCGGAAGACGAGCAGGCTGGTCTCGCGCGGCTGCCGCTTGGTGGTGACGAACGCCTTCGCTTCGGCAAGGCCATAGGGCCAGGGGGCGGTGGCGAGATTGCGCACGATGGCCTCGTCGCCGATGGCTTCGGCGAGGGCAGGGGCGTCCTCGATCCAGGAGGGCCGCAGCAATAGTCTTTCGGTTCTGGCGAACATGATGACCTCTCTTCCTTCGCGCCGCACATGCCCAGCTAGGGTGACGGTCCAGCGACAATTCTCGAGGGAGGCAATAAAAAAGGGAGAAGGGGGTGGCCCTTCTCCCTCGAATCGG
>JAQGLH010000136.1 GCA_028293005.1 Alphaproteobacteria bacterium | reverse complement strand
GTCCCATCATGTTGCTGAGGCGCCACCTTGGCGGGTGAGAGGTGACCCCGCCGTAGCTGCGACATTACGATTGGGTCATCTTGGACGCGTCGCCGGACGGCCGGGAGGCACGGCGACATTACCAATTTGTCACTAAGCAAACGCCGCTGGGAAAGCCGCCCTTCGCCAGTGAATGCCGGTCATGGAAGGAAAACGACCCGGGTCAGCTGCAGGATCGCGCGCGAAAGTCGCGACAATGCTCATCGTGGCGATCGCAGCTCTGGCCGCCGCCGTGTTCCTGATCGAGCGATACCTCGGAACCGAACTCCCGGCGAAGACGAACGAGGCAGCGACGATCGCTCTCGACGCCAGCATCGGCGCGACGGTCGAGCCACTCGACGACGACACCGCAAAGAGCTTGGGCATTCCGCGGCAACACTGGGGCCTCGTAATCACGAGCCTTGGCGGCAACGGCCCAGCAGGGCGCGCCGGGATCAAAGCCGGCGACGTGGTCGAGCGGATTGACGGGATTCCGGTGAGTTCACCAGCCGGCGCCGCGGCGGCCCTGAAGCGCACACCCGCGTCCGACCCGATCCTTTTGATTAACCGCCACGGCGAATATGGTATCGTACGCCTACCGATCCGTGCGCGCCCGCAACACTCGACCTGGCAAAGCAAGGAAGCGAGCGATGACCAAGAAGATTCTGGTGGTCGAGGACGACGCCACCACGAGCGACTATATCGCCAAGGGCTTGGTTGAAAACGGCTACGTTGTCGACCGGGAGGTCGACGGCCGGGACGGACTCTTTCATGCGCTCGACGGCACCTATGCCGCGGTCATCCTCGATCGAATGCTACCGGGCATGGAGGGTCTTGCCGTGCTCAATGCCATCCGCGCGGCGGGCGTGGAGACTCCCGTCATCATCCTTTCGGCGCTGGGATCGACGAACGAGCGGGTCAAGGGGCTGAAGGCGGGCTCGGACGATTATCTGGTCAAGCCCTTCGCCTTTTCGGAGCTGCTCGCGCGGCTCGAGGCGCTGCAAAGGCGCGGCGCCGCCAACGCCGAGGCGGTTGTCACCGCACTGACCTGCGGCGATCTCAGCATGGATCTACTCTCCCACCGGGCGGAGCGTGCGGGAACGCGCATCGACCTCCAGCCGCGCGAGTTCAGATTGCTCGAATTCCTGCTTCGAAACCAGGGTCACGTAGTCACTCGCACGATGATGCTGGAAGAGGTGTGGGACTATCATTTCGATCCCGGCACGAACGTCATCGACGTCCACATCAGCCGTCTCCGGAAGAAAATCGACGAGTCGGGACACCCCCCGTTGCTCCATACCGTGCGCGGGGTCGGCTACATGCTGAGCGATACCGCTTGAGCCGCTTCGGCAGGCCCTGGATGAATTCGACCGCGATCCGGTTCGTGCTGCTCTATCTCACGCTCAGCGTCGCAAGTGCCGTCCCCATCCTTTTCTTCATATACCACCAGACGAATAACGTTCTTGTGGAGGGCCACCGATCGACGGTCGACGACCGCACAGCCATTCTCCTGCGCGAATATCGGACTGGAGGGTTGCCGAGGCTTGGCAGGGAGGTGAGCGAACGGACGACGACCGGCGTGCTGGCGCATGGCATTCTGCTGCTGGCCGACAGCGACGGCCGCAAGATCGCCGGCAATATCGCAGCCTGGCCCCCCTCTCTCAAGGTGCCGACCGACTGGAGGGAAATGCTGCTCTATCGGGAGGGGCACTCTGTCCCGGAGCGGTTCGGGTTGTCGACGACTCTCCTGCCGGCGCGAGAGCACCTTCTGGTAGGCATCACCATTGGCGATCGCGCCCCTATGCGGGAAGCGCTCATGATTGCCCTGGTGGGCGCCCTGCTCCTCGCCATCCCGATCGGTCTCGCGGGAAGCCTGGTCCTGCTCCGCTTCATGAACAGGCGGGTCCACTCGATCGGGGATGTCGCAGCCCGTATCGCGGCTGGCGATCTCAGCCGTCGCGTCGAAACGCTCGGCACCAGCGACCCGTTCGACGAGCTGGGCGCGTCCCTCAATGCCATGCTGGCGCGCATCGAAGCGCTGGTCGAAGAGCTTCGGCTCGTCACCGACGCTCTCGCCCATGATCTGCGCTCGCCCCTCATGCGTATCCGGGCATGGATTGAAAAGGGCGCCGAACAGCCTCCAGGAACGTCCGAGCGCGAAGCCATGGGGGCAATCTCCCACGAGATCGACGGCATGCTGCGGATGATCGCCGGCACGCTTGACATCAGCCGCACCGAAGCGGGCACGGGACAGGAGAATTTCGTCGCTTTCGACCTCGGTGAGCTCATGCGAGACCTTTGTGAAATGTATCAGCCGCTCGCCGAGGAAAGCGGCATTTCGATCGCCGTCGAGAAGCCGGGCGCAATGCCGTTCTTCGGAAACCGCGAGTTGGTTGGAGAGGCGGTTTCGAACCTGGTCGACAACGCGCTCAAATATGCAGCAAGCGGGGGGAGCATCCGGATCGGGGGCGACGAAAACGGGGCCTCGGTTTCTCTCTGGGTGGCCGATCAAGGCCCCGGAATTCCCGCCAGCCGGCGGGAGGAGGCGTTGCGCAAATATGGTCGGCTCGACGCAGCGCGGGTGACCGAAGGCAGCGGTCTTGGCCTCGCCTTGGTGCAAGCCGTGGCCAGACTCCACGGCGGCGAGCTCATTCTGGAGGACAACAATCCCGGCCTCCGGGCGATCCTCCGCTTCCCGCTATTGACAGATCCAGCCGAGCCACCGGTTCAGACCGCTTAGCGACCGGGGCCGCGTTGCCGGGCGGCGACCTGCTCTTCGAGCAAGTCGACCAGCGCCAGTTCGGTCGCAGCGGCGCTTCGGGCGAACGGGACGTTGCGCTCCGTCACTGCGGCGGACATGGCTTCGATGGCCTGAGGCATGACGCCGCGCATCGCTTGCGAGGTAATGCCGGGCTCGATCGCCCGCCACTGCTCGCCGGCGAAGCGTGCCGACTGCTCCATCGCCGCCCAATCCACGCCGGGCGCCTGGGCGAGCGCATCGTAGCGAAAGCCCGCATAATCGAGCAGGCTGACGGGAATCGGCACTTGCGCCGGGGCATCCTGCGCCTGGACCAGGTCGCGATAGGTCTCGACCGCGGCGAGAGCCAATCCGGGCCGATCCTGTACCTTGCGTGCGGTCTCCATGGCGGCAAGTCGGGTATCGAGGGCAGCCGCTGACGCGGCCGGCACGACTTTTCGTGCGGCGGCGCCAGCGGATCGGGCGTCCGCAATCAGCCGGTCGGCGGCGGGCCAGGGCGCAGTGAACGCCTGCTCGGTAAGAACCTCGAAGGGCTCCGCCGAAGTGCGCAAAATCGTATTTCGCGCCGTCTCGGCCTTCCGCGCCGATGCCTGTGCAACCGTGTTTGTCGTCGTCCCGGAGCTGGAACGGTTGCAGCCTGCCGTGATCAGCATCGCCGCAGCGGTCGAAGCGAAAAGCCAGCGACGCATGCTCGAGTGGAGGGCCTTCATATCACGCTCCTATGGCTATTTGGCCTTAGCTATTTGGGTGGCGATGCCGCTCGGCGCTGTAAGTCCGGCGGCATCGGCGGCGACGAGGCCGAGCGCCGACCAATCGAGATTGCCGTAGCCGTGGTCGATGCCGGTGATCAGCCGGTCGTGGACGACATTGAGGGTCGGCATCGGCACGGCGGCCTCATCCGCTTCGGCGAGCGCCAGCTTGATGTCCTTGAGTCCGAGAGGCATGGTGAATCCTCCGACGGCATAATGCTGCGCCGCGATCTTTTCGCCGTAGAGGCTGTGGGCCCGGCCTCCGAACATCGTCGCGGTCAAAACGGCGAGCAGCGCGGCCGAATCGAGCCCGCGTTTGCGCGCGAGCGCCATCACTTCTCCAAGGATCTCCGCGGTTGCCCCAGACATCGCGTTCGCCGCGAGCTTGACGAGGTTCGCCGCCGCCGGATCAGAGCCGATGACGAACGTCTTCTGGCCGATCTGGTCGAACAGTGGCCGGCCGCGGTCGATGTCCACCGCCGCGCCAGCCGCCAAAATGAAGAGCTGGCGGGTCCGCGCGGCATCGGGATTGCCGAGCACCGGAGCCGCGACATAGGACTGACCCAGGCGCGCATGTTCAGCGGCCAACTCGGCTGCGCAATGCGGGCTGATGGTGCTCATCGAGAGGTGCAAGGCGCCTCGTGCCAAGACCGCAGCCAGTCCCCGTTCCTTACCGCCGGAGACGACCTCCCGAAGCGCGGTGTCGTCGGGGACCATCGTGATGACGATGTCGCGATCGTGGAGAGTCTCAAACTCGGTCACGGCTTCGATGCCGAGCGTGCCGAGCGCCTCAATCTGATCCGGCCGCCGCACAAAGCCGACAACCGGATAACCGCCGGCGACGAGATTTGCGGCTATTGAGGAGCCCATTCGTCCGAGGCCCACAAAGCCGATCCTGGGGAGGTGTTGCGTCGTCATTTCCGATCTCCTGCTGGAAGTCGTGCGTAATATGGCCGGTCGGGATGACACTCGCTTGGCTGTCGTGTGAAAAGTTTGTCATCTGCGCGCATCGCGCGTTGCGAGGCGCGCGCCCAGGCGCGTTGTGCGGGGCGCGCGCCCAGGCGCGTTGTGCGGCGCGCGCGCCCAGGCGCGCCGAGCTCGCCGGGTCGAGCGCTTCGGATCGGTCGTCCGCCCACACCGGGTAAAAGGCGGCTTCGGCTCGGGACCAACCGGCGGCGAGCAACGGCTGACAGTTGATGCCTTGAGCCGTTGGCGGCCGAAATTACCAATTTGTCACGAAGCGCACGCCCGATGGAAAGGCGCCCGGCTCTATCTGCGTCAGGGTCGGGTGCGGATGCTGCCGCCGACCCATGTGCCCCCCGGTCCGGTCGGTCCGGTCCCGCGCCCGACAGCCGGCGAAGCCGGGAGAAGGGACTTTGCGCAAAAGAGAAATGTGCCGTACGCCCGCAATGTGAGCGGGCGTAGCAAGGCTTTCATGGAGGAACGCCATGGCCACGTACGCCGCCGACCCGTTCGTCGGGGTTTCGCTGCAAAAGCGCGGCGCGTCCGCGGCCGTCGCCGCTTCGATGCTGCTTGCCGCCTGCGGCCAAGCTAATACCGCGAGCGGAGCGGGAGGCAAAAGCGGACCGCAGGGTCCGACCTCGGTCGGCTATGTCGTCGTTCGGCCGACCAGCGTACCCATCGAGCAGGACCTGCCCGGAAGAGTCTCTGCCTATCAGATCGCCGACGTCCGGCCGCAGGTTTCCGGCGTGGTCATGCGGCGGGTATTCACCGAAGGCGGGGTCGTGCGTCAGGGACAGACGCTCTATCAGATCGACCCCAGCCTCTATCAGGCCGCGACTGCACAGGCAGCCGCCAACCTGCAGAGTGCCCGTGCCGCCGCCGAGGCAGCCAACGCCCTCGCCGCTCGCTACCGGCCGCTCGCCGAAATGGAGGCGGTGGCGAAGCAGGATTATACCAATGCGGTTGCCCAGGCGCGGCAGGCGAATGCAGCCATCGCTCAGAACGTTGCGATGCTGCGGACGGCGCAGATCAATCTTCGCTTCACCCGTGTGCCGGCGCCGATCACCGGCCGCATCGGCCTGTCGAGCGTCACCGAGGGCGCGCTGGTTACCGCCGAGCAAGTCACGCCACTCGCCACGATCACCCGGCTCGATCCGATCAACGTCGATATCCAGCAGGCGGCGACCGGGCTGCTCGCGCTGCGCCGGGCGTTGGCACAAGGCGGGGCCGCGCCCACAACCGCCCAGGTGCGGCTGACGCTGCCCGACGGTAGCGACTATGGCACCACCGGTATCGTCGAGTTCAGCGAAGTCATCGTCAACCAGGATACGGGGGTCGTGACCTTGCGCGCGCGCTTTCCCAACCCGCAGGGCATATTGCTGCCGGGGATGCTCGTGACCGCGCGCTTCGCTCAGGCGGTCAACACCACGGCGATCCTCGTCCCACAGCAGGCGGTTTCGCGCGACCCGAGGGGCAATTCGACTCTTTGGGTAGTCGGAGCGGGCAACCAGGCGGTCCAGCGCACCGTGGTCGCCAATCGCACGCAGGGTCCCTATTGGGTGGTGACCCAGGGTCTTGCCCCGCGCGAAAAAGTGATCACCCAAGGCACGGCAACCCTTCGCAACGGCGCTCCGATCCGACCGGTACCCGCGGCCACGCCGCAACGCATCCAGGCGCCGCCCGCCGGCGCGGCAAAAGGCGGCTAGCCCATGTCGCGCATTTTCATCGACCGCCCGATCTTCGCTTGGGTGATCGCGATCCTCATTATGCTGATGGGTATCGGTTCCATCACCATGCTGCCGATGGCCCAATATCCCGACGTCGCGCCTACGCAGGTCAACATCCGCGCCACATATCCGGGCGCTTCGGCGGAAACCGTCCAGAACAGCGTGACCCAGATCATCGAGCAGCAGCTCACCGGGATCAACGGGATGCTTTATTTCGCCTCCACCTCGACCTCCCAGGGCCAGGTGACGGTAAGCGCCACCTTCTCGAAGGGAACCAATCCGGACGTCGCGCAGATGCAAGTGCAGAACAGCGTTCAGGCCGCGATTGCGCGCCTGCCGACGCAGGTCCAGCAGCAGGGAGTCACGGTGACCAAGTCCAACCCGGACACCTTGATGGTGGTGGCCGTCTACGACGAGACCGACCATCAGACCAACTTCGACGTCGCCGACTGGCTGACGAGCAACATGCAGGACCCGATCGCCCGCGTGGCCGGCGTCGGCGACATCAGCGTCTTCGGTGGTTCTTACGCGATGCGGATCTGGCTGGATCCCCACCGACTGCGATCCTATTCGCTGATGCCGAGCGACATCGTCACCGCGATCACCGCCCAGAATACGGAAGTCGCCGCGGGAGAGGTCGGCGGAACGCCGCAGCCGTCCAGCCAGATGTTGGATGCGATCGTGACGGCTCAATCGCAGCTCCAAACGGCCGACCAATTCCGCAACATTATCGTCAAGTCGGACTCATCTGGAGCGCGGGTGCAGCTCCGCGACGTCGCGAGGGTCGAGCTGGGCGCCCAGAACTACGGGATGATCGCTCGCGCCAATGGCCATCCCGGTGCCGGCCTCTCGATATCCCTCGCGCCCGGGGCCGACGCGCTGGCGACGTCCAATCTGGTCAAGGCCCAGGTCGACCAGCTGGCCAAGAGTTTTCCCGCAGGGTTTCGCTATGCCTATGCAAACGACACCACCGCTTTCATCAAGCTGTCGATAAAGGAGGTGGTGACGACGCTGATCGAGGCGATCGTGCTCGTCGTCCTCGTCATGTTTGTGTTCTTGCAGAATTGGCGAGCCACCCTGATCCCGGCCATCGCCATCCCGGTGGTGTTGCTCGGCATTTTCGGCATCCTCTACGCGCTCGGTTTTTCGATCAATACCATGACGCTTTTCGGGATGGTGCTCGCGATCGGCCTGCTGGTCGACGACGCCATCGTCGTGGTGGAAAATGTCGAACGGCTGCTCGAAGAGAATCCCGAGCTGACACCGCGCGAAGCGACCATCCAGTCGATGGGCCAGATCCAGACGGCGCTGGTGGCAATCGCTTTGGTCCTGTCGGCCGTGTTCCTGCTGATGGTCTTCTTCGGCGGATCGATCGGTGTCATCTACCGCCAATTCTCCGCAACCATCGTATCGGCGATGCTGCTGTCCGTCCTCGTCGCATTGACGTTGAGCCCGGCGCTCGCCGCGACCCTGCTTAAGCGAAAGGCGGATCGCTCCGAGGGCGGTGGCGGGGCCCGGCGTTTCCCCGCCGCGAGCCGGTTGCTGGATCGCGCTCGCGACGGCTTTAACAACGGCTTCAGGCGCGTGACCGATGGCTACGTGGGCTCGGTCACTCACGCCATCGATCGGACATGGGTTTTCCTCCTGCTTTACGCCGCGATCTGTGCGCTTCTCGTGGTCCTGTTCTTCCGTCTCCCCACCGGCTTCCTGCCGACCGAGGACCAAGGCACCGTGTCGCTCCAGTTCCGCCTACCCGCAGGCGCAACTCTGGGCCGTACCGTCGAGGTGCAGCAGGCGATCGAAAAATATTTCCTGGCCGGTCCCGAGAAAAAGAATGTTGCGACTTACTTCACCGTGGCTGGCGGGGGGCAGAGCGCGAGCGGTCAGAATAGCGGTCAGGCTTTCATCAATCTTGCGGACTATGCACAGCGCACCGGCACCGCGAACAGCGCCGCGGCCATTGTCCAGCGCGCCTCGGCCGCCTTCCGTAATTTCCGCGACGCACAGGTCTTCGTCCTGGTTCCCGGGGCGATCCGGGGTCTCGGCACGTCAAGCGGCTTCACCGTCGAGCTGCAGAACACGAGCAACATGAGCCTGGTCCAGTTCGAGGCGGCGCGCGACCGCCTGCTGGCGATGGCGCAGGCCAACCCGGGGCTCGCGCAGGTTCGGCTCAGCAGTCTCCCGGACGCCCCGACGCTCAAGGTGGACGTGAATCAGGAGCAGGTCGCGGCGCTCGGCCTCAACACCGCCGACGTCAACAGCACTTTGTCAACGGCCTGGGGTGGGCGCTACGTCAACGACTTCCTGGATCGCGGGCGGGTCAAGCGCGTGTACGTGGAAGGAGACGCGGAGTACCGCGCCGCTCCGTCGGACATCGAGCAATGGTCCGTCCGCAACGGCCTTGGCCAGATGGTGCCCTTCTCCTCCTTCGCCACCAGCGGGTGGGCAGTCGCGCCGGCCACCCTTTCGCGTTTTCAGGGTGTCCAGTCCTACGAGTTCCAGGGTCAGGCCGCGCCGGGATCGAGCTCCGGGCAGGCGTTGAGCGCGATGGAGCAGGTTGCCGCGCAAGTCCCCGGCGTGAGCGTTGCCTTGGCCGGCCAGTCCTACCAGGAGCAGCTATCCTCCGGGCAGGCGCCTCTGCTTTACGCCATTTCACTGCTCGTGGTCTTTCTGTGCCTGGCGGCGCTCTATGAAAGCTGGTCGATCCCGTTCGCCGTGCTGCTGGTTATTCCGCTTGGGTTGGTCGGCGCGGTCTTCGCTGTCACCCTCCGCGGGCTCCAGAACGATGTCTACCTGCAGATCGGCCTGCTCACGACCATGGGCCTCGCCGCGAAGAACGCCATCCTGATGGTGGAGTTCGCCGAACATGCGGAGAAGGAAGGCAAAGGTGTCATCGAGTCGGCACTCGAGGCCGCGCGCATCCGGCTGCGCCCCATATTGATGACCAGCTTCGCCTTCATATTCGGCGTTCTGCCGCTGGCCATCTCGACTGGCGCCGGAGCGAACAGCCGGATCGCCATCGGCACATCCGTGATCGGCGGGATGCTGACTGCGACCGTTCTCGCGGTCTTCTACATCCCCTTGTTCTTCGTGTTCGTGCGCCACGGCGTGCGCCAGGCAGTGAAATCGGTCCGCAGCCGGATCGCGCGTGCGGCGGAGGCGCAGACATGACAAAGTCGATAACGCTCGTGGCACTGGCGCTGGCCGGCTGCACGTCGATGGATCCCCACTATGTCCGGCCGGATCCCGCTATCCCGGTCGCGTGGCCCGTCGGCGATCCTTATCTTCGCCAAAGCGAGGCGACGCTTCCCGCTGTCACCTATCGCGACACCTTCCGGGACCCACGACTGCAATCCCTGATCGAGCAGGCGCTTGTCAACAATCGCGATCTCATGGTCGCCGCCGCCAACATCGCCGCCGCCCGCGCGCAATATAAAATCCAGCGCGCCAGCCTTTTACCCCAAGTGGGTGCGGATGTCGGTGTGACCGTCACTCCGAACCCGGCCGCGGGCGCGAGCGGCGTCAACACAAGCTACACCGCCGGGATCGGCGTCTCCGGCTTCGAGCTCGACCTGTTCGGCCGGATCGCGTCGCTGACGCGCGCCCAGCTCAACCGCTACCTCGCCACCGAGGCGGGCGCCCGCACGACGCGGCTCACTCTGGTCGCCGACATCGCCAACGCCTGGTTGGCCTATGCCGCCGACGCCAGCCTGTTGCAGATCGCCCTGGATACGGCGGCGAACGCGGAGCGCGGCGTTCGGCTCACCGGTGCGCGCCTGCGAGGTGGGATCGCGCCGCGCACGGAGTTGCGTCAGGCCGAGCAGATCCTCGAGACCGCCCGCGCCGACTTGGCCAACCAGCGCACCGCAGTCGCGCAGGACGTAAACGCGCTGCAGCTGCTGGTCGGCATGCCGGTCGATCCGCGGCTGCTGCCGCTTTCGATCGACGATGCCACGCCGACGGTGGCGCAGCTTCCGGCCGGGCTCAATTCGGATGTGCTGCTGCGTCGGCCCGACGTCATCGAAGCCGAATATCAGCTGCGCGCCGCCAATGCCGAGATCGGCGCGGCACGCGCGGCTCTCTTCCCGAGGATCTCGCTCACGGGCCTGTTCGGTTTTGCGAGCAACGCGCTCACCGGCCTGTTCACCGGCGGCGCCTTCACCTGGAGCGCGTCGGGCGATGCCTCCTATTCGATCTTCAGCGGCGGCGCCGCAACGGCCAACGTGCGATTGACCAAGGCAGAGCGAGATGCCGCGCTCGCCACCTATCAGAAGGCCATCCAGACTGCTTTCCGCGAAGTCTCGGATGCTCTCGCCCGGCAAGGGACGATCGGCGACCTGCAGCGGGCACAACAGGCCAATCTGGAGGCGGCGGCGGACGGCTATCGGCTAGAGGAGGCACGCTATCGCGAGGGCATCGACCCGTTCCTGTCCGTCCTCGTCTCGCAACGCTCTTATTATTCGGCCCAGCAAAGCCTCGTGCTCAGCAAGTTCGTCGCGGCATCGAATCTCGTCACCCTCTATCAGGTCCTGGGCGGGGATTCGCTGTACCAGCGCGATGAGGTGGGCGCCGATCCAGGAGAGCGAGCATCTCATCCGCCGTCCCTCCCGCGGCAATGAACGATGGCGCTTGACCCAAGTCGAAGTCGGCATGAGCCTAGGGCCTTGCGGCGCCGGTTCGTGAGCCACGCCAAACAAGCAGCGCCATGCAAGCAAGCAGCGCCATCGCGCTGCAGGAGCGAGCGCTCGACACTGTCGGCTTGGACCGGGTTGCGACCTGATCGCTGCCTCCGGAAGATAAAAAATTTGTCACGACGCGCCCACGGCTCCGAGAGGTGCCGAACCCCATATGTGTCGTGCGGATCGCTCCGGGATTCCCCCTCCCCCATGGAGGACGATCCCGCAGCTATCCCCCCTCGCAATGAGGACCATGACATGAGCGAAGCATTGCCCGTATCCCGTCCGCCCAGCTTGCTGCACCCTCTCCTGGCCGGGACGGGTGCCGCTTTGTTGATTGCCGCCTTTGTGACCGACCTCCTCTACTGGCGGACGGTCCTGCCGGAGTGGGAGACCTTCTCGGTCTGGCTGCTCACAGGCGGTCTGATCCTGGCGGCATTGGCAGGGCTTGCCTTCGTTCTGGATATCATGCTGCGACACGTACAGGCGATTGACTGGTGGCGGTTCGCAGCCTTGACGGCTGCAGCCCTCCTCTCACTCCTGAACGCCTTGATCCACAGCCGCGACGGCTACACGGCCGTGGTCCCGCAAGGTGTCGCTCTCTCGGCAATTGTGACCATCGTGCTGCTGGTGATCGGCTGGCGCGGCTGGAGCCTCGGCCGAGCGCGACCTTTCACATCAGCGCCACCAGAAGGAATTCGGCCATGAATCGCATTTCTCTCAGCAGAAACCAGGCGCTTGCCGGATTCCTCTTGCTTGCTGCCTGTGATCAGAAGGTGGCGCCGCCAAGCACGCAATATGGAGCGCATCCCGAGCTGCCGGCGGCGCATCAATACATACTGCCACCGATGAAAGTCCCGCAGGCGATCGGCTGGGGAAAGGATCAGATTCCCACCGTACCGGCCGGCTTGGAGGTGCAGGCCTTTGCAACCGGTTTTCAGCATCCGCGTTCGGTCTACGGCCTGCCGAACGGCGACGTGCTCGTGGTCGAGACGAACGGCCCGGCGGCGCCGATCAACCGGCCAAAGGATTATGTGATGGGGATTTACCAGGCCCGGGGCGGTTCGGCTGCGCCGTCGGCGAACCGCATCATCCTGCTGCGCGACAGCAACGGCGACGGACGGCCGGAAGTCCGTACCACCTTTCTTCAAAATCTGAACTCGCCGTTCGGAGTAGCGCTGGTGGGCAACCAGCTTTACGTCGCCAACACCGACGCCATCCTGCGCTTCCCCTATACTCCGGGCGCGATGCGCATCACCGCGCCGGGGATCAAGGTGACCGGCCTTCCTGCCGGCCCGATCAACCATCACTGGACGAAGAGCCTGACTGCGAGTCCGGACGGATCGAAACTCTATGTCGGGGTCGGATCCAACAGCAACATCACCGAGAACGGCATAGGCGTGGAAGCCGGCCGCGCCGCGATCTGGGAGATCGACCGCACGACTGGCTTCAAGCGCATCTTTGCCTCGGGCATACGCAATCCGACCGGAGTCGCCTTCGAACCGCGGACGGGCATATTGTGGGCCATTGCCAACGAGCGGGATGAGATCGGTCCAAACCTCGTCCCTGACTATCTTACTTCGGTCCGCGAGAACGCCTTCTATGGCTGGCCCTACAGCTATTATGGTCAACATATAGACGTTCGGGTTCAACCCCAGCGCCCGGATCTGGTAACAAGGGCGATCCCGCCGGACTATGCTCTGAGCTCCCACGTCGCGCCGCTTGGCATGGTGTTTGGGAATGCCTCCAGCCTGCCGATGCGTTATCGCAGCGGCGTCTTCATCAGCGAGCATGGCAGCTGGGATCGCAGTCCGGTGAACGGCTACAAGGTGGTCTATGTGCCCTTCCGGGCCGGCCGCCCGAGTGGTCCGCCGCAGGACGTCGTGACGGGCTTCCTCACGCGCGACGGAAAAGCAAATGGCCGTCCGGTCGGCCTCACGCTCGATGCCACGGGCGCGCTGCTGATCGCGGACGATGCCGGTAATACCGTCTGGCGGGTCAGACCTGCGGCCTGACAGTCTCTGCCCAACCCCAAGGAAAGTCGAAGGAGGTCCGCCGTGGCCAATCAACTCGAAACCACACAATCCATCGCCGACCAAGCGAATGGGACGCGCGAGCGCCTGCAGACGATCGATCCCGCGACTGGTCAGCCGGGGCAATCCTATGCAACGCACACAATCGCGGATGCCCGGTCCGCCGCGGCTGCGGCGCGCGAGGCCTTTTCGAAATGGCGCCGCACGTCGTTCGCGGATCGCGCCGCGGTGTTGCGCCAGGCCGCCGCGATCCTCCGGCGTCGCCAGGACGAACTTGCCGCGCTGATGACCGAGGAAATGGGCAAGCCGCTCGACGATGGCCGCGTCGAAGTCGAGAAATGCGCGGCCCATTGCGAATGGTTTGCCGAGCATGCTGAAGGCCTGCTCGCCCGCGTGCCGGTGGAATTCGGCGAAGAAGAGACGTTCGTCACCTTCAATCCGCTGGGGGTGGTGCTGGCGGTGATGCCGTGGAACTTCCCGCTCTGGCAGGTCTTCCGCTTCGCCGCGCCGACGCTGATGGCCGGCAACGCAGCGCTGCTCAAGCATGCGAGCAACGTGCCCGGCTGCGCGCTCGCCATCGAGCAGGTGCTCCACGAGGCGGGCTTCCCGCGCGACCTGTTCCGAACCCTGCTGCTTCCGAGCAGCGAGGTGAAGGCGCTGATCGAGGACGACAACGTCGTCGCCGTCACGCTGACCGGGAGCGTGGCCGCCGGCCGCAGCGTCGCCAGCGCCGCCGGCGGCGTGATCAAGAAATGCGTGCTCGAGCTGGGCGGCTCCGACGCCTATCTCGTGCTCGACGATGTCGATGTCGAGGCGGCAGCCGAACTGTGCGCGATGGCGCGCATGGTGAATGGCGGTCAGAGCTGCATCTCGGGCAAGCGCTTCATCGTCGTTCGCTCCCTGCTGGAGGGGTTTGAGCAGGCGATGGTCGGGGCGATGCGTGCCTATGAGATGGGCGATCCGCGCGCGGCCGGCACGAGGCTCGGGCCGATGCGAAGCGTCCAGGCACGGGACGATATCCACGCGCAGGTTGTCGAAAGCGTCCGCCGCGGCGCGCGCCTGCTCCTTGGCGGGGAGGTCCCCGACCAGCGCGGGGCCTGGTATCCGCCGACGGTGCTGACCGACGTCGGCCCGGGACAGCCGGCCCACGACGAGGAAGTGTTCGGCCCCGTCGCCGCGATCATCGCTGCCGAGGACGAGGCGGACGCGATCCGCATCGCCAATGCGAGCGATTACGGTCTCGGCTCGGGGGTAGTGACGGCCGACCTCGATCGCGGCCGCCGCATTGCCGCCGACGAGCTGGAAGCGGGCCTGTGCTTCGTCAACGAGAATGTCCGCTCGGATTCGCGCATACCGTTCGGCGGGGGTCAAGCATTCGGGCTTCGGGCGCGAGTGCGCGGCCTTCGGCATCCGCGAATTCACCAACATAAAGAGCGTCCGGGTCCGGAACCTCCAGCCGGCGAAGGTGGCATCGATCGAGTGATTGGCAAACCGGTGGCCCGCCTTTTCCGAGCCCCTGTCGACAATCACCCGCCCTCGGCACCCGTGCGACAGCGGAAATTACGGCTCCTGCGGGACCGGAGCTGCTTGCTCGATTATCCCTTTAGCTTTGAGCTCGTTCCAGAACGCGGAGGGAATCTTCGTATTCATCGCGGTGACGTCGGCGAGGATATGATCGGCACTTGAAGCACCGACGATCAGCGCGGCGGCCAGGTCGGGCGCGGCGCTGAACTGCAACGCGGCGGCGCGAAGGTCGACGCCGTGGACGTCGGCGATCTGTTGCAGCGCGCGGCGTTTGGCAAGCTTATCGTCCGGGATGTTGTAATTGTTCTTGCCGTAGTTGAAGCGCGGCTTGCCGGCCAGGAAGCCGGCGTTGAGCGACGAGCCGACGACGAAGCCGATGCCAGCCTCGCGTGCCTTGGGGAAAACCTCCTCAAGCGCGGTTTTGTGATCGATCAGCGAATATTGGCTGGCAAGCAGGCATATGTCGGGGTCGGCTACCTCCAGGCATTTGAGGATGGGTTGCGGGCAGTTAACCCCCATGCCCCAGCCTCTGATCATGCCTTCGTCGCGCATCTTTGAAAGTGCGGGAAAGGCACCTTTCCGGGCAACTCCGAACAACGTCTGCCAATCGGCGGGCAACAATGAATTGTCAGGCGAGAGGTCGTGAACGAACAGCATGTCGATGCGGTCTAGCCCCATCCTCTGGAGGCTGTCCTCGACCGATCGACGGACGCCGTCGGCGGTGTAGTCGAACACCGGATCGTTCGGTGACGTCGTGAAGGGAAAGTGCTTCTTCGCCTGGTTGGCAGGCGAAGCTTTGAGCAACTTTCCCACCTTGGTCGACAGCACATAGTCACCGCGGGGCTTGCCGTGGAGGAAACGGCCGAAGCGGCGTTCGCAGAGGCCAAGCCCGTACCACGGCGACGTATCGAAGTAGCGCACCCCGGCTTCCCACGCGGCTTCGAGCGTTTGCTCGGCCTGCGCCTCCGTGACGAAGGCGAACTCGTTGCCGATGGCGACTCCGCCCAAGCCGAAGTCGACGGGCGGCCTATATTTCTGCGCGTTCATGCGAAGTTCCTCCGATGGTTCAATCCAACCCAGTCACAGAGGGAGCGGCGCCCGGAGGGGCGGAGTTCCACCCGCCGGGCGTACCCGGCCTGGGCTGCAGGCGGCGTGGCCGGAAGGTGACCGATTCTTTATTACGGAACCGAGACGACCGATGACGACCGGTGTCTTGCGCTCCGTTGTTGGTAGGCGAGTCGTCCGGCATGCTATCGGCGGTCGAGCGGACGAATCCGAGTCGACCGCTAGCGATTGCTCGTCACGGAATAACCGACCTTAGCTCGATTAAGGCAGCCGAAGATGATAAGCCGGCAAAGCGGTCTCAGCGCCAGCCAGCGCCCTGCCCGCCCGCACCCGCCCTGTGCGCCATCGCAATAGCGGTTGCCGCTATTGCGGCATTTCCGGCAGGATGTAGACCACGCCGTTGGCCGGCCTGAACAGCGGCAGCACGACGCCGTCGTAGAAAGCGGCGGGTACGTTGATGCAGCCGTAGGAGATGCGGTTGTCGAGCGCTGTAGGGGTCGCGAGGCGCTGAAGGCGCCGTTCCGATGGGACGCCCGTCGCGACGCGGTGGAGCGACAGCGCGGCGCCATAGTCGATCCAGAGGATGTCCTTCGCGGCGAGATTCCGGCCTAGTGCAGCCTCGAAGCGGCCCGCCGGCGTGATCCGCTCGGCCGGCGCGATGTCGGCGAGGCGGCGATCGCCGATGCCCGCAGGCGAGACGTCGCCGCGAGCGACCCCGACGAGCGCGGCGCTGCTGCCGAGCAGCCGCCCCTGCGCATCGAACGCGAACACCTTCGCCTCGACCTTGTCGACGACGAGGAAC
>JAQGLH010000118.1 GCA_028293005.1 Alphaproteobacteria bacterium | reverse complement strand
CGGCGATCCCTTGTTCCGTCTCACCGTCCTCAAGATGCGCCTCCGTTCGATCGCTAACGCCTTGCTCGACATCGGCATCCACACCGAGGGCATGACCCGCGAGCAGGCCATTGCGCTGATGACCCGTACCGGCTTTCAGCAGGAACGCGAAGCCGCGGGCAAATGGACTCGCGCAAGCCTCGGCTCCACCCAGCTCCCATCCTATTTCGTGGGCTATTCCGAACATATGCAGCTGCGTGAGGAGGCGAAGCGGCGACGCGGCGCGGCGTTCCAGCTCAAGGCCTATAATGACGAATTGCTCAGCCACGGGTCGCCCCCGGTCCGCTTCGTCCGAGCATTGATGTTCGGCGAACCGATCGAATAAGCGCCCTCAGGGGTGTACGAAGGCCTTCGCACTACGGTCGCGCGGGTCGCATTCCAGGCCCAGGTAGCGGCTGCGCAGCCGATCCCAGACCGCGAGCTGCGTCCAGTCGGGGGTGCTCAGCAGCCCCGTTTCTTCCGAGAGAAAAGGATTGGGCAGCATCACCGTGATTTGCTGCTCGCCGGCACCGTTGTACAAGCGCAACCCCCAGGACGTCGGCGAACCGCCGTTGACGATGCGATACATCTCGGCGCGAGCGGTGCGCCGGTGCTGCGCGAGTTTGCTCGAAACCGGATGGCCCTCGTTGCCGCAATGCTGGCCGATGCACAAATGGAAGTGCCAGGCGCCGAAATCCACGGTCATGTAGCCATCCATCATGGAGATCTTCTTCGGCGCGTTCGGCGCGGCGATTTCGAACACCGCACCCTGAATCAGCGTCCCGAAGCGGATGTTGGCCCAATGCTCGGTGAACACGTCGGTGAGCAGCGCGCGCAGCGTGGACTCTTCCGTCGACAACGGGAAGATTTCCAGCGAGCCCATGCCTTCCTCGTCGACCACCCCCATCGAATTTCCCCCTTCTCCCGCATCTCCTGTAAGGAGTGTCGTGTCAGGCTCGCCGGTCAGGCTACCGTCACCGGTTCACGTCGCGCGACGTGCTCGTGGCCGCTCGGCCAGTCCGCGAGAACCTGTTCGCGGCGCTCGCCAAGCTGCGCCGCATCGGCGACCTGCTTGGCGGCGAGCAATTGTTCCAGCGCGCCCAGCCAGTGCCGATAATAATCGGCCCCGCTGTCGGCCTCGCCGCGCTCGCGAACGGCGCGAATTTCACTGCTCAGCGTGTCCGCCCATTCCTTCCACGTGAACAGGCCGCGTTGATGCAGCTGCACGACCAGCGCGAACGCCTGCGCCTCCCAAGGTTCGCGGAACACCGGCCCCTCGAGGTCGCGCGGAATCGAGTCGATCGGCGGCACCACCGGGTTCACGCGCGCCCGCCCGGCGTCGCGGCGGGATCGCGTTCGATATAGTCGTCGAACAGGTCGATGTAGACCGTGTCGCGCGCAGACGCCTGCTCTCCCCATAGCTCGCGCGCTTCGAAGCAGACGCTGTAGACGTGCTGCGCCTTGTGCCCGAGGCCGTGCGCAGCGGCGTCCGGGAAGGCGAACACGCCATGATCGGCCCGGATCACGCCGCGCTTGCCGCGGATGTAGCGCGGCAGGCGGGTGTGGCCGACCGGATGGACGTTGCGCGCGAGCACCGCGTCGCCCGCCTTGAACCGAGGCGCGATGTCGTCCGGCAGACGCGAAGAGGCGCCGGTGCTGAGTATCGGGTCCACCATCTCCACGGTCAGCACGGGCATCAATTCGTCCGCTCGGTTTCAGGCTGATCGAGTTCGGCCTTTAGTTCGGCAATCCGCTGGTCGATCTGCGCACGCGTCAGTGTGCCGTTGGCAATGAACAGGGCTTCCATCGCGTGCAGCCAGTGTTCGTAGTAGGCGGTCGAAAGATATTCGTGCGCCGGCATGTTCTCGATCGCATGACGAAGCATGTCCACGTTGAACTCCCCCAGCGCAAAGCCGCCGAAGAACAGTCCGAAGACACGTTCCTCCCAACGCTCGTGGAAATTGCGCTCGTCCTGATCGCGGACGATCGGGCCGAAGCCATGCATGCCGCCCATGTCGTGAATGCTGTTCATGGCGCGCCCGACGGCACGTTCGGCAAGGCTGTGCCGATCATCGAATCGCGCGTCACCAGTTCGGCGAGCTGCTCCTCGTCGAGGCCCTCGCTCCCCTCAGGCCGCATCGGCAGCACGAAGTAGCGCAGCTCGGCATTGCTGTCCCAGACGCGGACCTGTGTGGTCTCCGGAAGCTCGACGCCGAATTCCTTGAGCACGCCACGCGGATCGATGACCGAACGCGAACGGTAGGGTGCGGACTTGTACCAGGCCGGCGGCAACCCGAGTGTGGGCCAAGGATAGCATGAGCACAAAGTGCACACGACCATGTTGTGGACCTCCGGCGTGTTCTCCACCACCACCATGTCCTCGCCCTGGAGACCGCCATAACCGAGTTCGGCGATCGCGGCGGTGCTGTTCTCCAGGAGGCGCCGGCGATAGGACGGGTCGGCCCACGCCCGCGCCACCACCCTGGCTCCGTTGCGCGGTCCAACCTTGTTCTCATAATGCTCGACGATGGCGTCGAGCGCCTCGGGAATGATCAGGCCCTTCTCGGCCAGCAGCGATTCGATGGCCTTCACCCGCAGCGCGACGTCCGAAGGAGGCGCGTTGTGACGACGGCGGTGGTCGTCCTCCGGGTGCCGATGCCCATGATCATGCCCGTGATCATGCCCGTGATCATGCCCATGGTCATGCCCGTCATCATGCCCGTGATCATGGTCGTGATCGTCATGTGCCATCTGAGTTGCCTCTTCGACCCTGTCGGGAAGTTAGCCACCGCAGCCGGGAGCGTCAATCGAGGGCATCCGTGCGCCTCCCTCATTGCAGCACCGGAATGGCTCCGATAGAACTGGCGCTTACAAGACGCTTTGGGGTTACCAAGCGAGGGCCCAGGCTCGCCAAGCACAGGCCGCTGGCGGATCCCCGTTCGAACAAACGCCCTGCCGCGCCCGCGGCCGGGACGACCGCACCAGGAGACGCAAGCAGGGAGATTCGGGATGAGCCTTAAGCAGCCTACTCACGAGGAGATGGCGGATGTCGCCGACCAGCTCGGCATGCACCTGTCGCCCGCGCAGCTCGACGAATACCTCGGGCTGATGGTGCCGACCGTCGCCGCATACAACCTGCTTGAGCGCATGCCCGACGAACTGCCGCGCGTGAAGTATCCGCGCACCCCGGGCTACGCGCCGTCGGCCGAAGAAAATCCGCACAACGGCTGGTACTACAAATCCGAGATCCGCGGCGCCAAGAGCGGCAAGCTCAAGGGCAAGACTTTGGCCATCAAGGACAACATCTGTGTCGCCGGGGTGCCGATGATGAACGGCTCCTCGACCTTGCAAGGCTATGTGCCCGAGATCGACGCGACCATCGTCGAGCGCATCCTCGACGCGGGCGGAGTGATCCTCGGCAAGGCGCATTGCGAGCTGTTCTGCTTTTCCGGCGGCAGCCACACCAACTCCACCGGCACCGTCGCCAATCCGCTGAAGGCCGGATACATGGCCGGCGGATCGTCGTCAGGAAGTGCGGCGCTGGTCGCCGCCGGCGACGTCGACATGGCGATCGGCGGCGATCAGGCCGGCTCGATCCGTATCCCGGCCGCTTATTGCGGCACCGTGGGCATGAAGCCGACGTTCGGCCTGGTGCCCTATACCGGGATCATGCCGATCGAAGCCACCATCGATCATACCGGACCGATTACGGCCAACGTCGCGGACAGCGCGCTGCTGCTCGAAGTGCTTGCTGGGCCCGACGGGCTCGATCCACGGCAGAACGGCGTCAAGGTCGACAATTACACCAATGCGCTCGGCGGCAGCGTCAAGGGCATGAGGATCGGCATCGTCAAGGAAGGCTTCCTGCTGCCCAATGCCGAGTCCGACGTCAACGATCTGGTGCGCAAGGGCGCGGCGTTGTTCAAGAAGATGGGTGCCCAGGTCGAAGAGGTCTCGGTGCCGGTGCACGCCGGACCGGCGCAGGCGGTATGGAGCGCAATCGCGCACGAAGGCGCGCTGATCCAGATGATGCACGGAAACGGCTTCGGTTTTAACTGGAAAGGCCTGTATCTGCCGAGCCTGATGCGTGCGCACGATGGCTGGCGCGACCGTGTCGACGAACTCTCCGACAGCCTCAAGGTCACGATGCTGATGGGCCAGTACATGCTCAACAAGCACCGCGGCCAATATTACGCCAAGGCGCAGAACCTCGCGCGGCGCATCACCGCCGGCTATGATGCGGCGCTCGCGGAATACGACCTGCTGCTGATGCCGACCGTGCCGCACAAGGCGTCGAAGGTGCCGCCGCCCAATGCGAGCATCACCGAAATCTGCACGCCTGCGCTCGACATGATCGGCAACACCATGCCGTTCGATGTAACCGGTCATCCCGCCATCTCGATCCCCTGCGGGTTCAGTGACGGGCTGCCTGTCGGGCTGATGCTGGTCGGCAAGCACTGGAACGAGTCGACGATTTATCGCGCGGCGCATGCCTTCGAGCAGGCATCGGCCAAGCGAGGGAAGAAATAGCGTCTCGCGGACCGATCGGCAGCGCTGCCGTCACGAATATTCAAGCTGGCGCAGCGCCGCGGCGGGCCGCACCGAGATGATCGGGATCGACCCGGCGACGCCGATGCCGAGCGTTACCAACCCGCCGGCGCCAAGCGTCGCGAGTACGATGCGCCAGTCGGGCGCCCAGCCGAACTCGAACAGTTCGACGATCACGTACCAGGCAGCCGCGCTGCCGAGCGCTAGCGCGATCACCGCCAACACCGCCGCGAGCAATGCATATTCCAGCACCTGCGCGGCCAGGATCTGGCCGCGTGTCGCGCCCAGCGTCTTGAGGACGACGCTGTCGTAGCTGCGCGCCTGCCGCGCCGCGGCGATCGCACCGATCAGCACCGCGATTCCGGCGAGGATCGTAACTGATCCGGCAAGGTCGATCGCCACCGCCATCTGGCCGAGCAATGTCCGCACCTGCTCGATCAGCTCACCGACCTCGATCAGCGAGATCGAAGCGAAGCTGCCGAGCAGCGCGCGCGCTACCGCTGGTGCGTGCGCGGCATCCATTGTGATCGTCGAGGTGAGGTTGTGCGGCACGTTGCGCAACGCATTCGGCGAGAACACCATGATGTAATTGAAGCCGAGCGTGTCCCAGTTGATCCGCCGCAGCGACGCGATCCGCGCCTCCATCTCGCGGCCGAGCACGCTGACCGTGAGCGTGTCGCCGACGCCGATCCCCATGATCCTGGCCGCCTCTTCATCGAGGGAGAGCAGCGGCGGGCCGGCATAATCCTTGGCCCACCATTCGCCGGCGACGAGGTCGCTGCCTTCGGGCAGGGCCTCGCTATAGGTCAATCCGCGCTCGCCGCGCAGGAACCAGGCGCCTTGCGGTATCTCCTCGAGCTCGGCCACGCGCTGGTTGCCGTAAGCGACGATCAGGCCGCGCAGCGACGGCACCAGATTGAGCTTCGCCTCGGGGGCCTGCCCCCGCACGACCGCCTCGAACCTGGCCTGCTCGCCCATCGGGATGTCGAGCACAAACTGGTTCGGCGCACGCTTCGGGACGCTGCGGCTGATCTCGGCGTCGAGGCTGGTCTGGATCGCGGCGAGCGTCACGAACAAGGTCAGGCCGAGGCCGAGCGCGATGACCAGCGGCACCGTCTGCGCCCCCGGCCGGTGAAAATTCGCGAGCACCAGCCGGAGCAGCGGCCGGCGCGGCCGCGGCAGCCGTGCCGCAATCCGCTTGAGCGCCCACCCGATCAGCATCAGCAACAGCAGCACGCCGCCGGTTGCGCCAAGCACCGCCAGCGCGAACAGCGGCTGGCGTGCCGTCAGCATTGCCAGCAGCACGACCGCAAGTCCCGCCGCGGCGATGATCAGCACGCTCCGCCTGTCGATCGCCGTACGCCGCTCGACGATCGTCCGGAACAGCGCGGCAGCCGGTAGGAGGCGCGCGCGGGCGAGCGGCGGTAAGGTGAAGATCAGCGCGATCAGCACGCCATGGGCAGCGCTCGTCGCCAACGCACCGGGGTGAAGGCCCGCTTTTGCCTCCACCGGCAGCAGGTCGCGGGTCAGCGCGATCAGACTCACCGGCAGCAGCGCGCCGGCAACCAGGCCGCAGCCGACGGCCACCCCCACCACCGCGCCGATTTGCAGCACATAGATGCGCGCGATGTCGCCCGAGGCGGCGCCGAGGACCTTGAGCGTCGCGATCCCGCTGCGCTTGAGGGCAAGATAGGAGGACACGCCGTTGCTCACGCCGATCCCGGCGACGATCAGGGCCACCAGCCCGATCAGCGCCAAAAACTGTCCCATCCGCTCGAAAAAGCGGTTCGCCCCGGGCGCAGCGCGATCACGGTCCTTCACTTCCCACCCGGACGAGCTGAAGCGTTTGACCAGGTCCTTGGCGACCTTCGCGGCGTCGGTACCGGGCGGTAACGCGACCCGATATTTGCTCTCAAGCAGGCTGCCGGGCTGGAACAGCTGCGTCCGGCGCAATCCCTCGAGCGACACGATCGCCACCGCTCCCAACGTGAAGCCCTCGCCGACCCGGTCGGGCTCCTTGACGATCAGGTCGCGGATTCGAAACTCGGCCTCGCCATAGCGCAGCCGGTCGCCGATCCGCAGCGCGAGCCGCCCGGCCAGCGCTCGATCGACGAGTATATCGGACGCCGCCAGTTCAGCCGCGCTCGCTCCCCGGCTCGACACGAGCTTTCCGTAGAGTGGATAGGCGCGGTCGACGCCCTTGATCTCGGAGAGCACCGCCTCCGGGCCGGAAGCGCCGGTGGGGCCGACGCCGCCGATGCGGCGGGCCATGGCCCGCATTCTGATCGTCTCGCTGACGCGCCCGAGCCTTGCCAAGAGACGCTTCTCTTCCGCGCTGGCCTCGCGTTGGCTGATG
>JAQGLH010000096.1 GCA_028293005.1 Alphaproteobacteria bacterium | reverse complement strand
GCTTGGTGACGTGGACGGCGCTCTGGTTGAGGCCGTAGGTCGCGAACAGCTCGAGCACGCCGTCGCGCAGGAGATAGATCGAGCAGACCTCGCTGCGCAGCGCATCGGCGATGATCTTGACCACCCGGTTGAGCTTCGCCTGCGTGCCGGTGCGAGAACCCATGACATTGTGAAGGCCGGTCAAAATCTCGCGGGCTGAGGCTGCTGAGGTGGCGAGCATGAAGTGGCGCTAACAGAAAGGATGCGCGGTTCCAATGCTTGGCTGGTCGAGCGCCCGGACGCTCGCCAGCGCAAGCCGGCGCCGGCGGCCCGAATGAAGCCGGCGCTCTGCCGGCCAGGGCGCGTTTACGCGCCAGGGAGCCGGCGCGTTTACGCGCCAGGGAGCCCGCGTTCACGCGCCAGGGAGCCCGCGTTTCACGCGTCAAGGAGGCGGCGTTTACGCGGGGGGCAGGCCGCGTCTCACTACGGCACAGCGCGGATTAGCGGCCCCGGGCGGTCTTGTTGGCGCCGGCGATTGCAGACATGTGCTTGAGACACAGGCCATTTTTGTCGGGTTGCGACAACATAGGGCCGCGACAACATAGGGAATGCGTGATGAGAAGCATGTTTGCTGCGATCCTCCCGCGCCGACTCATGCGCAACAGGCGGCCGCTGCACTTGCTCCGCGCGATCGAGCCGCGCGAACAGCGTTATTGGACGATCCGCTGCGAGGTCGATTATTGGCGGCCGTACCGCGACATCTATGGTGAGGCCGCCGCGGCCGAAGCGTTGCGCCGCATCGCTTATGCGCTGGCGCTGACCCGCCGCGGCGACGATCGCGTCGTCAGCCAGGACGGCAACCAGTTCATGATGATCCTGGCCGGGGATGGGCTCGATCGGGTCAAGGCCGATGCCGACCGCCATCGCGAGGCGGTCGAATCGCTGCAAATCCCGCATCAGGGCAGCCCGTTCGGGGTGGTCACGATCAGCATCGGCCTGGCGACGATCGTCGCCGGCGGGCGCAACGCCACGGCCGAGGCGATCGAAGCGGCGGATGCCGCGCTCGGCCGTGCGCAACGCTCGGGGCGCAATCAGGTCGTCGCGGCGGCGGGCCTCGTGCCGGCCTGAAATTATGGCCCGCGGCAGCGGAGCCCGAAGGAAATCGGCTCGATTTGCGGAAGAGCCAAGCCAGCGGGAGTGGGGGACTGGGACAATCTCACCGGGGAGCACAAGCTTCACACGGTGCTTAGCACGACACTCATGACCGGAAGACGAGATGAAGACATTAGAACAGACCACGAAGACATATACGTTCGATCCCGCGTACCGCGGCTATCATGCCGTCTATCGCGAGCGCGAGACCAATTACTGCCCCGGCTGCGGACGGACCCATTGGTGGCTCGGCCGAATGTCGGCGGAATGCTCGTTCTGCGCCACCGCTTTGCCGTTCGCCGCTGCGCATATGGGCGGCGGCCTGCATGTCCGCTGCGCCGCGAGCGACGGCACGATCGAGTCGGCTTTCTAGGCTTCCCGGAGGCGCGCGCACCTGAAGTCCCTCGCCGCTTTGCGGGCGAGCGATTCAGGGAGAGGGTTTGTCCGGGGAAATGCTCCCGCCCTTATCAGCGACGCTTGCGCGGCCCTGTCTCGAGACCGTTCGCCCCGCGAGGGGGAGAAGCCCGCGCCCGGCTGAAGCGTCCGTCAGCCCGCGCGGCGCTCGAGCGCTTGCGCGGCTTCGTCGACGAGCTCGCGGATGATCTCCGCTACCGGCTGCTCCCGCTTGACCATCCCGACCGACTGGCCGGCCATCACCGAACCCGATTCGACATCGCCGTCGATCACCGCGCGGCGCAGCGCGCCCGCCCAATAATGCTCGATCTGGAGCTGCGCCTCGGCCATCTCGATGCTGCCAGCGTCGAGCAATAACGCGACCTCGCGCTGCTTGGCCGAGAACGCCTCCATCTCCCTGTTCTTGAGCGCGCGGACCGGGATCACCGGCAGGCGGGGATCGATCTGCACGCTCGGGATCGCGTCGCGCGCCGATGCGCGGATGAACGCCTTCTTGAAATTGGGGTGGGCGATGCATTCGTCGGCGCAGACGAAACGCGTGCCGAGCTGCACGCCGGCCGCGCCCATCTCGAGATAGCCGGCGATCGCGCCGCCGCGGCCGATGCCGCCGGCCACGAAAACCGGGACCTCGGCCGCGACCTCCGGCAATATCTCCTGCGCGAGCACCGAGGTCGAGACCGGTCCGATATGGCCGCCCGCCTCCATGCCCTCGATCACCAGGGCGTCGACTCCCGACCTGATCAGCTTCTTCGCCAGCGAGAGCGCGGGTGCGAAGCAGATCAGCTTGGCGCCGGTGCCCTTGATCGCCTCGATCGCGCCGGGCGGGGGAAGCCCGCCCGCGAGGACGATGTGGCCGACCCGGTGGCGCCCGCAGACGTCGATCAACGCCATCAGATCGGGATGCATGGTGATCAGATTGACGCCGAACGGCCGGTCGGTGCGCTTCCTGGTCTCGGCGATCTCGGTGTCGAGCAGCGCCGGGCTCATCGCGCCGCAGGCGATCACGCCGAAGCCGCCGTTGTTCGAGATCGCGGAGACGAGGTTGCGCTCCGAGATCCAGCTCATCGCGCCGCCCATGAAGGCGATCTCGCAGCCGAGCAGCTCGGTGCCGCGCTTCATCAGGCGCTTGAGCCGGTCCCTGCCCACGCTTGCGTCCGCGCCGACGCCGCTGGCGGCAGTGGCGGGCAAAGCGGCGTTCATTCCGCCGCATCCTCCTCGGCGTCGAGACCGTAAGCGGTGTGGAGGACGCGCACCGCGAGCTCGGTATATTCCTCTTCGATCAGCACCGTCACCTTGATCTCCGAGGTGGTGATCGCGAGGATGTTGATGCCGCGTGCGGCGAGCGCCTGGAACATCTGCGCGGCAACGCCGGCGTTGCTGCGCATGCCGACGCCGACGACGCTCACCTTGCAGACGTTGGTGTTGGTGAGCATGTCCTGGTAGCCGATCGCCTCCTTGATCTTCTCGAGCACGTCGGTGGTGTGCGCGAGCGCCGCCCTGGGCACGGTGAAGGTGATATCCGCCCGCTCGCCCGCGCGCGGCGTGCTCTGGACGATCATGTCGACGTTGACGTTGGCCTCGGCCAGCGGGGTGAAGATCGCCGCCACCGTGCCCGGCCGGTCGGGAAGCTCGGTCAGCGTGATCCGCGCCTCGTTCTTGTCATAGGCGATACCGGTGATGAGCTGGCGTTCCATGGTCTTGTCCTCGATTGCGTCGTCGCCGACCACCATCGTCCCGGGGCGGTCGTCGAACGACGATAATACCTGAATCGGCATGTTCTCGCGCATCGCGAGCCCGACCGAGCGCGTCTGCAGGACCTTGGCGCCGACGCTGGCGAGCTCGAGCATCTCCTCATAGGTGACGATCGGCAGCTTGCGCGCGCGCGGCACGATGCGCGGATCGGTCGTATAGACGCCGTCGACGTCGGTGTAGATGTCGCAGCGGTCGGCCTTGACCGCCGCCGCGATCGCGACCGCCGACGTGTCCGAGCCGCCGCGCCCGAGCGTCGTGACATGGCCTGCCTCGGTGACGCCCTGGAAACCGGGGATGACCGCGACGCCGCCGTCGCCGAAGATCTTCTCGAGCACCTGCGCGTCGATCCGGTCGATCAGCGCCGCGGCGTGCGCGGTCGAAGTCTGGATCGGAAGCTGCCAGCCCATGTAGCTGCGCGCATTGACGCCCATGCCCTGGAGCGTAATCGCGAGCAGGCCGCTGGTGACCTGCTCGCCGCTGGCGACGACGACGTCATATTCGCGGCGGTCGTAGAGCGAGGAGGCCTCGCGGCAGAGCTGCACCAGGCGATCGGTCTCGCCGGCCATCGCCGAGACGACGACCGCGACCTGATTTCCGCGCTCGGCCTCGCGCTTGACCAGATCGGCGACGTGCCGGATGCGCTCGATGCCCGCCATCGAGGTGCCGCCGAATTTCATTACGATACGGGCCATGTCGTTCTGCCGCAAAGACTGTTGCCGAAAATATTGTTGGCGCCGCAAGGTCTGGACCCCCCAGGCGCGGCCCTGATAGGGAGGAGGCATGACTGATGCAAGCAGGCGGCAGGGTGCGCCGAGGCCCCCGGCGGCGTCCATACCGGCGCCGGTAACGGCAGGAGCGCCGGCGGATACGATCGACCCGCGCGAAGCGGCGCATTTCGGCCGGCTCGCCGCCGATTGGTGGGACCCCAAGGGCAGCTCGGCGATGCTCCACCGGCTCAACCCGGTGCGGCTCGGCTATATCCGGGACCAGATCGACCAGCATTGGAGCGGCGACGAATGCGATCGCCG
>JAQGLH010000084.1 GCA_028293005.1 Alphaproteobacteria bacterium | reverse complement strand
CTCCAGCTCAAGCCCTAGCGCCCACGCGGTGGCACCCGCCGTGCTGAGGCTCGAGGGACTGATCCACCGCACCAGCCTGAGCTGATTCCGCCATTGCAACCTCAGGATCAATCCCCGAGGGTGTTATATTATTAGAACATCAGTGCTGCGCCCGGACTGCGGCGTCCTGCGATCGGGTTGAGGAACATTATGAACGTCCAGACTTCCGCGGCTCGCGACGCCGTTTCCCCGGCCGCGCTTGTTGAACGCGCGCGCGCCTTGGTGCCGCTGCTTGCCGAGCGTGCGGATGCGACCGAGAGGAACCGCCGCGTTTCCGACGAGGTGATCGCGCGAATGGACGACGCCGATCTGTACCGGGTGCTGCGTCCGAAGCGCTTCGGCGGCTTGGAGCAGGATTTCGGCACGGTGATGGATATCACCTGCGAGCTCGGCCGGGGCTGCGCCTCCACGGCGTGGGTATACAGCGGCTACGCCACGAGCAATTTCCTGATGGCGCTGTTTCCGGCCGAGGCTCAGGAAGACGTCTGGGGAGACAATCCGGAAGCGCGTTGCGCCGGCTCTTACGCTCCGAGCGCGACGACGCGCCTCGAGGACGGCGGTTACCGGATCAGCGGCCGCTGGTCGTTCGCGAGCGGAATCGACGGCGCGCAATGGGCGGTGCTCGGAGTGGTGTTCTCGAGCGTGGAAGGCGCACCGGCGGAGCCCGGCTTCCTGCTGATCCCGGTGCGGGATTTCACGCTCGACGACGATTGGCACACGGTCGGGCTCGCGGGAACGGGCAGCAAGACCATCGTCGTCGCGGACCTGTTCGTCCCGGCACATCGCGCGGTCACGTTCAACGACCTGCGCGCCGGCACCACCCCTGGTGCGCGCATTCACGCCAATCCACTCTACCGTACCCCGTTCAACGCGGTTTCCTCGACAATGCTGATCTCGAGCGCGCTCGGCGCCGCCCAAGGCGCGATCGAGGCCTTCCTGCAGTCGATCCAGGAGCGCTCGACCCGCGGCGGCGCCCATGGCGGCGGGCTGCGCATTGCCGAGCTCCCGACCGTTCAGATCCGCTTCGCCGAAGCGACCGCCTGCCTCGATGCGGCGAAGCTGCTGCTGAGGCGGGATCTCGACGAGGTTCGCGACACGATCCAGGCTGGCAATGAAGTCTCGGTGGCGGCCCGGATCCGCAGCAGGCGCGATCACGGTTTCGCGCTCGACCTCGCAGTGCGTGCGGCCGAAGCCGTCTATGCGGGTTTCGGCGGACAGGGTCTCTACACGCATAACCCGCTGCAGCGTTTCTGGCGCGACGTCCGCGCCGCGGGGAAGCATGTCAGCTACAATTGGGACGTCGTGGCGACGATGTACGGCCAGCATGCTTTCGGGCTCGAGCCGAAGGGACAATATTGATGGCGAGGCGATTGACGCTGTAACGGATAGTCGATGTCGCATCGCCTCGCCGCCTCGCCAACCGCTTGCTCGACCTGTTTCCGGCCGCGCGTCGCATTGCTCGCGCTGCGGGCGCGCGGCCGCGGCTTGCGCTCATGCTGAACGAGGCACCTGAACTTTTAGCCGCGGAAACGCCCGCCAGAACGCCCGCGCCTGATGGGCTGCCGGCGCCGCACCGCTACTGGTCGGCGCTCGCGGTGTGGCTCGGCATCGTGATGATGGTGTTCGATACCTCGTTGATCACGGTTTCGTTGCCGACGATTGCCCGAGGCTTTGGCGTCGACGCGGCGTCCGCCACCTGGATCATGAGCGCCAATCAGGTCGCGGCTGCGATCGCCTTGCTTCCCGCCGCCCGGCTCGGCGAGGTGCTCGGCTATCGCCGTGTCTATCTGATCGGCGTAGTCGGATTCATGCTGTCGTCGATCGGCTGCATGCTCGCGACCGACCTTACGAGCCTTGCAGTCGCGCGCTTCGTGCAGGGGCTCGGCGGCGGCACGATCATGGCGCTCAACGGCGCGCTCGTGCGTCACACCTATCCCCACAGCGAGCTCGGGCGCGGCGTCAGCTACAATGCGTTCGTGATCGGCGTTTTTTCCGCGATCGGCCCGCTTGCCGCCGGTGCGATCCTGTCGATCGCGTCGTGGCAGTGGCTGTTTGCGTCCAGCCTCCCGTTGGGCATGCTGTGCGTCGCGGTTGGACTGCGCACGCTGCCGCACGTGACGCCTACCGGAAGTCGCTTCGAATATCGGGTCGCATTGCTGACGGCGGTCACCTTCGCGGCGATCTTCCTCGCCTGTTCCGGTCTGGCTCACGGCAACGCCTCGTTGCTCACCGTGCTCGAGGCGGTCATCGGGCTGATCGCGGGCATTGTCCTGGTCCGCCACCAAAAGCTCCAGCTGCGGCCATTTCTGCCGATCGATCTGATCCGCATTCCGGTGCTCAAGCTTTCCTATGCGACCTCGATCTGCTCGTTCGCCGCGCAGATCGGCGCGTTCATCACCCTGCCCTTCTACCTGCACGACCGCTTTGGTTACGATCTGCTCGAGATCGGATTGCTGATGACGCCATGGCCTGCCGCGGTCGCTGTGGCGGCGGCGCTCGCGGGCAGGCTGATCGAGCGGTTTCCGGCACCGGTGATGGGCGGCGTCGGCCTTTCGCTGGCCGCAGTGGGGCTGCTGCTGCTGGCGACGCTGTCCGGCCATCCCTCGGCATTCGAAATCGGCTGGCGAATGGCGGTCACCGGCTTCGGTTTCGGCTTCTTTCAAACGCCGAACAACCGGCTGATGCTTGGCTCGGCCCCGCGCGAGCGGAGCGGCAGCGCCGGCGCGATGATCGCAATCTCGAGGCTGACCGGACAGACCGCCGGCGCGGTTGGGGTCGCCTTGCTGTTCCGCGTCACCGCATCGTCGAGCGCGATCGCTTTGTTTCTCGCCGCCGCGCTCGCGGCGGGCGCCGCGCTGCTCAGCATGCGCCGCCTGTCTTACTAAGGTTCGAACAAGGCCATGAAAAAAGGCGGCGGTCGACGACCGCCGCCTCGATAATTTCATCGTTCCCGGCTTACGGCATCCCGGGAGCGAACAGCTCGTCGGGACTGACCGGCCGGGTGATCATATGCTGCTGCGACATGAAGCTGGTCACCGCGTCGAGCATCTTGCGATTGCGCTCGATCCCGAACGGCCAGGGATCCCCTCCCAGCACCTCGTCGATGGTGCGGAACAAGGGCTCGCTGAGTGGAATCGGCCAATGCCCGAAGATGTGCCCCTTGAGTGCCTTGACCGCTTTGTCCTTGGACGCGTTGAATGCTTCGAACAGGGTCGCGGCGAGCCACGGCTCCTGCTCGAGCAGCGCGCGGCGCATGATGATGATGTGGTTGGCGGGCAGGATGCCGGTGCGGCGATAATAATCGATCTCCGCCGCAGTATTGTCCTCGAACAGCCGCTCGATGTCTGGATTCGTCCACCACGAGGGCGGCATCAAGGCGCCGAGCGTCGCGTCGAGCTCCCCTTTCTCGAGCAATTGGTCGAGCGAATATTGGCTGTCGTTGACCTTGAGGTCGAGGCCCGGCGATTCCGGCCATTTCTCGGGGTTGCCGTGCCGTCCGGGCTTGTCCATCCCGCCTTCGACCCAGTGGATCTTGCGGACATCGACGCCGTGATCATTCTCGAGCATTCCGCGCGCATAGACCGCCGAGGTCATGTGATAATAAGGAACGCCCACCCGTTTGCCCTCGAGGTCCTTGGGCGTGCTGATCCCCGACTTGCGGTTGACGACGACGAAGCCGTGCGGGAACGCTCGGATCGGGAAGACCGGCAGCGCGATGAAGGGAGACGAGCCCCTGCTCACCTGGGCCGTATATTCCGAGATCGACATCTCTGAGACGTCGAACTCCTGATTCTTGTGCATACGCTCGAAAATCTCGCGAGGATTGTTGATCACCTCGATGTCGAGGTCGACCCCGGCCGGCTTGACGTCTCCCAGCAGCAAGGGGACCATCCATTGGTAGAAACCGGTCGCAAACTTCACTCGCAATGACATATCCTCTGCTCCACCCGATCAATTGATTATAGATTTTGGAATTCGCGCGCGCTTCCCGGGATCACAGGCCCGCGAACGCGGCGCGCGGCATTCGACCATCGCTGCGGCTGCTCGCGATTGGTTGGATTTTTCCAGGGATCGTGGTTTCCCATCTCGAACAAGCTGCAGCGAGCATCCTCTAGGAGCGATTTCCGCAATTGCCTAGACGCGCTGAGGCGCTCGACGTGTCGAACATCTGGCGCTGGCCTTGCGCGCGCTGTAGCCGATCGGGATGAATTCGCCGCAAGCCCCGCAAGCCCCGCAAGTCACGGAGATCCGCCGCTGGAGCGAGTCCGCGCTCGCCGAGGCCGCCGCGCTGATCGTTCGCGGTTTGCCGGTCGCCGTACCGACCGAGACCGTCTACGGGCTCGCGGCGGACGCGACCAATGGCGAAGCGGTCGCTCGCATCTATGCGGCCAAGGGTCGGCCGAGCTTCAATCCGCTGATCGTCCATGTCCCGAGCCTCGAGATAGCCGAGCAGATCGCCCTGTTCGATCCGCTTGCGCTTGGGCTCGCCACGCGTTTCTGGCCGGGACCGCTGACCCTCGTCCTGCCGCTCCGCCCGGCGGCGCCGATCGCTTCGTTGGTCGTCGCCGGCCTTCCCACCGTCGCGCTGCGTGTGCCGGCGCATCCTGTCATGCAGGCGCTGCTCGCCGCGACGGGACGGCCGCTGGCCGCGCCGTCGGCCAATGCCAGCGGCAGGATCAGCCCGACACGTCCCGAGCATGTGCTCGCCAGCCTCGGCGGACGAATCCCCCTGATCCTCGATGCCGGGACGACGCAGCACGGCATCGAGTCGACGATCGTCCGCATTACCGACGGTGTTGCGCGGCTGCTGCGCCCCGGCCCGCTCGGCGAGAGCGAACTCGGCATCGGCCTCGCTGCGGCGCCCGCCGGTGCGATCGAGGCGCCCGGCCAGATGCAAAGCCATTATGCGCCCTCCAAGCCGCTCCGGCTCGACGCGATCGCCGCCGCGCCCGACGAGTGGTTGATCGGCTTCGGACAGGTGCGTGGCGACAGCATGCTCAGCGCGTCGGGCAACCTGGTCGAGGCGGCCGCTGTGCTGTTCGACCGGCTGCACGAAGCCGAGGCGCAGGGCCGCTCCTCGATCGCGATCGCGGCGATCCCGCACGAAGGCCTCGGGCTTGCGATCAACGATCGGCTGGCCCGCGCCGCCGCGCCGAGGCCGGCTGAGCCGGAACAATTGGGGTAAGCCACCACTTCATAATGACGATCGAGAGGAGAGCCGCCTATGCCGGTGTCGCTGCAAGCTGGTTTATGGGGTCTCCTCAGCGGATCCGCGCTCGTGCTCGGAGCGATCATCGGGTGGTTCGTCCCGCTGTCGCGCCGCATCGTTGCTGCGATCATGGCGTTCGGCGCCGGAGTCCTCATTTCAGCCCTCTCGTTCGAGCTGATGGACGAAGCGTGGCGGAGCGGCGGCTTCATCCCGGTCGTCGGGGGCTTCCTCGGCGGAGCAATCGCCTTCACTGGCTTTAATCATCTGCTTGCCAAGCGCGGCGCGCGTCACCGCAAGCGATCGGATCGGGACTCTCGCCGGCAGGACGGCGGAGCTGATGCGGATAACGGCGCGGCGCTAGCCCTGGGCGCGCTACTCGACGGCATTCCCGAATCGATCGTCATCGGCGTCAGCTTGCTCAAGGGCGGTGCGGTCGGGTTGGTTGCCGTGATTGCGGTCTTCCTCTCGAATATCCCGGAAGGCCTGTCGAGCGCCGCCGGAATGAAGAAGGAGGGACGAAGCGCCATGTTCGTGTTCGGGATGTGGACGGCGATCGCGCTGATCTCGGCCGCTGCCGCATGGCTCGGCTACGTCAGCTTCGCGGGCCTGCCGACGGGGTCCGTCTCCGCCGTTCAGGCCACCGCGGCCGGCGCCATCCTCGCGATGATCGTCGACACGATGGTCCCCGAAGCATTCGAAGGAACGCATGAGTTCGCCGGCATCATCGCCGTAAGCGGCTTCCTTGCCGCCTTCGTACTCTCGAAGCTCAGCGGTTGATTCGCCGCTCGCGCCGGCGCCGCGGCACCCGTGCCTCTCAGCCTGCCGCTTCGGCCGTCTTGAGCCGCTCCGCAAAGCTCTTGCGGAACTTCCTCAGCTTCGGCGCGATCACGGCCATGCAATAGGGGTTGCTGTCGCCTTCGCGCTCGAAATAATCCTGGTGATAGCCTTCGGCGACATACCAGTCCGACAATGGCTCGATCGTCGTCACGATCGGACGCTCCCAGTCCGCCTGCGCGCGTTCGATCCCGGCGCGGGCCGCCGCCTCCTGCTCGGAGGAATGCGGAAAGATCGCCGTGCGATACTGCGTGCCGAGGTCGTTTCCCTGGCGGTTGCGCTGCGTCGGGTCGTGCGTCGCGAAGAAGATGTCGAGGATGTCGTCATAGCTGATCTGCGCGGGATCGAACGTCAGCCGGACAGCCTCGGCATGTCCGGTATCGCCGCTGCACACCTCGCGGTAGGTCGGGTTGGCGACCGAGCCGCCGATATAGCCGCTCTCCACCTTGCTCACGCCGATCACGTCTTTGAACACCGCCTCGGTGCACCAGAAGCATCCGCCCGCCAATGTCGCTTGTTCTTCAGCCATGATCGCCTCGCTGCTTGCCTGTGGCGAAGATAGTGAGCGGCGAGGCGCGGTTAAACCGCTTTCTCGCGACATCCATCGTCGCCCGATCGTACGACCCCGTTTCGGCTGGCCTCAATCGTTCGCCTCGTCCGCGTCGATCATGCCGGACGGGTCGTGAACCGGCACGTCCGCGCGCGGCAGGGTGAAGCGGAAGACCGTTCCTCCGCCCGGGCGGTCCTCGGCCCATATCTTGCCATGATGCGCCTCGACGATCGTCCGGCTGATCGACAGGCCGATGCCCAGTCCTCCGGACTTGGTGCTGCGGAACGGGGAGAACAGCGCGTCGCGAACCTGATCGGGAATGCCGCTCCCGGTGTCGGAGACGCTGACTTCGACGAGATCGGTCGAGCTGCCGACGGTTGCAATCACGACTTCGCGCTCTTGCGAATGCTGCATCGCCTGCACGGCATTGCGGATGAGGTTGATCAGCACCTGCTGGATCTGGATTCGATCGACCTGCACCCAGCGCGCGCTGGGATCGATCAGGACGCGATGGCTGATGCTGTGTAGATGTTCGTCGACGAAGGCCAGCACGCTCGCGTCCTGTATCAATTTGTCGAGGTCCTCGGCACCTACTGCGACGTTGCCGCGCGCCACGAGCTCGCGCAGCCGGCGGACGATCTGCCCGGCCCGCAAGGCTCCTGCCTCGGCATGTTCGAGCGCCTCGCAGACCTGCTGCGCGTTGGGATCGTCGATGTGGCTGAGCAAGCGCCTGCTGCCGCGCACGTAGCTGGTGACTGCGGTCAGCGGCTGATTGAGCTCGTGCGCAAGCGTCGAGGCCATCGTTCCCATCGCGCTCAGCCGCGAGACGTGGATCAACTCGGCCTGGGTGCGCCGCAGCTCCGCCTCGGCCCTGCGCCGCTCGGTGAGATCGACGACCGCCCCGACGGCGCGGATTGCCTCGCCTTCCTCATTGCGGATGATAAATCCGCGGTCGTAGACAAAGGCATAACCGCCTTCCGCCTTGCGGAACCGGTAAGCTGCCGACCAGCGCGACACATCGCTCTCGAGCGTCGCCGAGAGGCTGTTGACCACCCGCTTGCGGTCGTCCGGGTGGATATTATCCTCCCACCATTGGATCGTCGAATCCTGGCCGGGCTGGTCGCCCCGGTAGATCGACACGGCCTCGCTCCAATCGACGAGGTCGGTCACCAAATTCCAGTCCCAGATCGCGTCGTTTGTCGCGCGCGCGGCAAGCCGGTAGCGTTCTTCCGCTTGGGATAGCGCGATCGCCGCGAGCTTTTTCTCGTGGACGTCCTCGGTCAGCCCGTACCAGCGGATGATGCGACCGCTGTCGTCGCGACGGGGGGCGGCGCGGGTCGCAAACATACGGTACGATCCATCGGCGATGCGCATGCGATATTCGATAGCATGCCCCTTGCCGCGCTCGAGCGCCTCGTTCCACGCCGCACGGACGTTGCCGACGTCATCCGGATGGATGACCTGCGACAACCAGCCTCGCTCCGGCCGCCGCTGCTTCAGTCCCGTCGTCCGGCGAAACCCGGGGCTGCTCCAGATCACTCGCCCCTGCGGGTCGGCGGTCCACACCATCTGCTGGCTCAGCTCGACGGTATAGCGATAGAGCTCCTCGCTCTCGCGCAGCCGTTCCTCGGCGTGCTTGCGCTCCTCCACCTCCTCGGCAAGCCGTTCGCTCAGCGCCTTCAGATCGGCGAGCCGTCGCGCGACCTTCGCCGAAAGCAGCTTCTCCGATCGGCGCAACGCGGCTTCGGCCTCCATCCTGTCCTGCGCATATTGCCACGCCTGCCGCTGCAGCGAGCGCGAGCGGAACGCAGAGCGGACGGCGGCGCGCAAGCTCACCGGGTGAAGCGGCCTTTCGACGATCCTCAACGTGTCGAGGCCGTTGACCGAGGGGCTTTCCGCAAGCGCGGCACGATCGGCGAGCAGGATGATCGGAAAATTCGACCAGGGTTGCTGATCCGACAGCGCTTTCTTGATCGCCTGCAAGTCGTGCGGCGTGAGGCTTTCCTCCGCGACCAGTGCGATGCCCAGCTCGTTCGATTGTATGCCCGCGATAAAATCGGCCACACCAAGGCGCAGCAGCGTGACTTCTTGATCCGCCACCACCTCCGCGATCACGGCGGCATCGTCATCGCTCGCCACCACGGCGATGCTCCGCGCCTCCGAATAGTCTCGAAGCTTCCCCCACTCGGTCATGCCGCCCCCGTCCTAGAATGACGGCATCGCGGTGATTTGCGCTCACCGCCTGCCGTCAATGCAGCTTTCGAGTCCCCGCCTTCATGATCCCGCTTCCCCGTCGTCGCCTTCGAGCTCCGCCTCGAGTGGCTCGACGCTGGCCTGAACCGCGAGCGTGAGCGCTTCGGCTAGGCTCTTCACGTCGAGCCTGTCCATCATGTTCGCGCGATGCATCTCGACGGTGCGCAGGCTTATGCCGAGCCGGCGCGCGAGAAGCTTGTTGGGAAGGCCTCCCATCAGGCCCTGCAGCACTTCGCGCTCGCGCGTGGTCAGCGCGTTCACCCGCCGCTCCGCCAGTTGCTTTCGCTCGGCGGTTTCCCCGCGGTCCTTGAGCAAAGTGAAGGCGCGATCGAGACTGCTGAGCAGCACGCCCTCCTCGAACGGTTTCTCGATGAAATCCACTGCGCCAAGCTTCATCGCACGCACCGCCACCGAAACCTCGCCGTGGCCGGTCATCACGATCACCGGCCATTCGACGCGCTTGCGGGCAAGCTCGGCCATGACGTGGAAACCGTCGACCTGCGGCATGCGGATGTCGAGCAAGATGCAGCCCGGCTTGAGCTGGTCCAGCTCCTCAATGAAATCGAGGCCGCTGCCGAAGGGACGTGAGTTGAGCTGGGCCGTGCTCAACATGAAGCTCAATGAGCGGCGAACCTCCCGGTCGTCGTCCACGATATAGACATTCTTTTGAATCGGAGGAGTTCCTCACTGACTCGAGCGCCGTACATTCACAGCCTGCCCGAGGTTCGGTTGATAATCTAGAAACAAGTGCTTCAGACTGCTTCCGACAGTCCGGCCCGAGAGCATAACGCCGCTCGACAAGCCGACGGCTGGATCGATCGCCGACGCCACCTGGCGGGCCGGCCAGGGCGGACGATCGGCATCACAGTGCCGCGATTATAAAAGGGCAAAAGCGGTAAAAGAAGCTCGTTATTCCCGTACCGTAAAACCCCGGTCCCCCAGCCGTCGTTTGGATTGCTCCCTCAGGCGAATCACTCGAGGAGCGGGAAGCGCGACAAACAACCGGAACTGGACACCGAACCGGCCTAGCCTGATCGCGGACGAGCCTAGCTCGGGATCGTCTCGATCGGCGGCAGAGACTGTTCGGACTCGAGCAGGGCTGCCCATGGGTCGGCCTTTCGCCGCGTCAGCAGCGCCGGCACGGTCTTGACCGTGAACGAGGAGGGATCCAGCTTCGGCGTGACCTCGTCCCAGCCGATCGGCAATGCGACCGGCGCGCCTGCTCGCGAGCGGGTCGAGTAAGCCCCGACCGCGGTCGAGGTCGGATCGTTGCGGAGATAGTCGATGAAGATTCGGCCGCTGCGCTCCGCCTTCGAGATGCGCGTCAGATAAAGCTGCGGCGCCGTGCTCGCCATGCTTTCCGATAGCGCCTTGGCGAAGGCTTTCGCCGCGAGCCAGTCGACCGGTTCGATCGGCAGCACGACGTGCAGTCCCTTCCCGCCCGTGGTCTTGACGAAGCTGACGAGGCCGAGCGCGGAAAGGCGAGCGCGCACATCATGCGCCGCGCGCAACACCGCCTCGAAGCCGAGATTCTCGGCTGGGTCGAGATCGAAGATGATCCGGTCCGGCCGGTCCGGATGCTGCGTCGTGACTCCCCAGGGATGGACTTCGAGCACGCCCATCTGCACCATCGCGATCAGCCCGGCCACGTCGGTGATGGCGAGATAGGGTTCGTCGAAGCCCGGCACCTTCACTTCGCTCAGCTGCTCGGGCACGCCCGAGCCGGCGTGGCGCTGATAGAAGCATTTCTTGTCCTGCCCGGTCGGGCAACGCACCATCGTGATCGGCCGAAAGGCGACGTGCGGGAGCATCGCATCGGCGACCGCGGCATAATAATGGGCAAGCTCGATCTTGGTGATGCCCTGGTCGGGGTAGAGCACCTTGTCGGGATGGCTGAGCTTCACCCCGGCAATCAGCGAGTCCTCCCGCGCATCTGGTTGCTGCACGGCCTTGCTCATTGTGCCCCCTCCAGCGTGGCGATGAGCTGCGCCGGCCGGGCTTCATGCTCGAGCTGGTCCATCCGGCATTGTTCCGGCGCCTTGTCGGGCCGCCAGCGCAGGAATTTGGTGCCATGCCGGAAGCGGTGGCCGGTGACATGATCGTAACGCACTTCGGCGACCAGTTCGGGCCTCAGCGGCTGCCAGTCTCCCGAGCGGTCGGTGCTCCAGCGGCTCGGGCCGCCCGGTGCATTACCGGTGAAGCCCGGCGGCTCGCTCAGCGCCTCCAGCCGCTTAGTCAGCGCCGCTCTTGTGTCTGGAGGGATCGATGAGGTGAAGCCGACATGATCGAGCTTGCCCTCCCGATTGTACATGCCGAGCAACAGCGACCCGACTTCCCGGCTGTTCGCCCCATAACGGAAGCCGCCGACGACACAGTCGGCGGTACGCATCTGCTTGATCTTCAGCATCGCCCGCTCGCCTGGCTCGTAAGGGGCGTCGCGCCGCTTGGCCACGACCCCATCGAGCGCACCTCCGGCTTGGTCGAGCCATTGCTGCGCCAGATCGGCATCATTGGTATAAGGCGAAAGCCGGAAGGCCGGAGCATCGTTGCGCGCATAGAGGCGCTCGAGCGCGGCGCGGCGTTCCCAAAGCGGGCGGTCGAGCAGGGTGTCGCCGTCCTCTGTGAGGCAATCGAACAGCATCACGCGCGCGGGCGTTTCCCGCGACAGTCGCCGGATCCGGCTGTCGGCTGGGTGGAGACGCATCTGCAGCGCATCGAACGACAGATGATCGCCGATCGAAATGATCAGCTCCCCGTCGAGCACCACCTTGTCGGCATCAAGCGCGAGCACCGCCGCCACGATCTCCGGAAAATAGCGGGCGAGCGGTTTGCCCGACTTGGATTGGAGCTCGACTTCGCCTCCCGCACGGAAGATCAGGCACCGAAAACCGTCCCATTTCGGTTCGTACTGCCATCCCGGCTCGCGCGGCAGCACGTCGACCAGCTTCGCCTCCATCGGCGCCAGGCCCGGTTTCACGCTCAACTGTTCGAACCCGCTCATCCTGCTCCTGCCCTTCGCATCGACGAAAGACTCCGCTGTTTCCGGTCCGGTTCCATTGCTTTGCATCGCGTCCGCGCCTGCAATCCAAGGCGCCACACCGGTTAATCTTCTTTAACGTTTGTTCCCGATAATGCGATGAAGCGATTCCGCTGCACGACCGAAATCTGCAAGAACCGCCTCCGCACGTTGAGATTGAAGCACAAAACGGTTATTGTGCCCGGTTCGGGGAGAATGGGTCTGCTTCTGACGCGTCGAAATATGCTCCAGGTGGGAGCTGCAGCAGGACTGGTCGCCGCGGCGCGTCCGGCCGTGGCCGCAACCGCGTTCGCGACACCGAAGCTTCTCCAGCCGCAGATCAGTCCGGCGCTGCTTGATCGTGCCCGCGCCGCGCTCGTCGCCAAGAGCGCCTCGATCCCGCATCAGGACGTGATCGGGATCACCGATTTTGCCAGGGCGTCGCGTGATCCCCGCTTCTATCTGCTCGACGTCGCGAGCGGCATGGTGACCAGCTACCAGGTTGCCCACGGCCGCGGCTCCGATCCCGCTCATTCCGGCTGGCTCGAACGCTTCTCGAACGTCCCGGGATCGGAGGCATCGTCGGCCGGCGCCTATGTCACCGGCAGGATCTATTACGGCAAATACGGCCGCTCGCTGCAGCTCACGGGACTCGATTACAGCAACAGTAATGCCGAGACGCGCGCGATCGTCATTCACTCGGCCTGGTACGCGGAGCCGGAAGTCGCCGTCCAACATGGCAAGCTCGGCCGCAGCGAAGGCTGTTTCGCCTTGTCCGAGACGAACCTTCAGTATGTTCTGTATCGGCTGGGGCCGGGCCGCCTGCTCTACGCCGACAAGGTCTGATCGCCCGCCACCATCCCCGGCGATCCGGAGCCTCGCTCCAAAGCCCGCTCGAACCTGTCTGACGAACCCCTATCTCGTTCCTGACGAAGCGACGTCGACGTCGCCGCTACGGCTGTTGAGCACCGTCACCACCTTGGCGTCGCGGGCATAGAGGTCGGGATAGGTGCGGATCCCACCGCCGTCCTTGATCGCAGCTGCGGTGAAATAGGCGATATAGATCGGCGTGCTGATCGTCGCTTCGGCCTTGACCGTCTTCTTGGTCGCGATCGCGCGATTGATCGCGGCTTTGTCCCACTCGGGATTGGCGAGCAGGAGCTGTGCGAAGCCGAGCGCGTCCTGGGTGCGGATGCAGCCGTGACTGAACGCGCGCACCTGCTTGGAGAACAACGACTTCGACGGCGTGTCGTGGAGATAGATGGCGTAGTCGTTCGGCATCACCACCTTCATCCGGCCAAGCGCGTTCGACGGCCCCGGCGGCTGCCGGTAGCGGACCTTGTCGCCGTTTTTGACGGAGACATAGCCTTTCTTGCCCTTGACCTCGTCGGCGATGCTGTCGGGGACTTCCCACCACGGATTGAAGATAACCGCGGTCGCGACCGCGCTGAGCTGCGGCGTCGCGGTGTCCGGCTTTCCGACAATCACCTTGTGGCGGGCGACTACTCTGCCGTCTTCGACAAGCGCGGCGGTATAGGCCGGCACGTTGACGATCACATAGCGTTTGCCGAGATCGCGCGGCAGCCAGCGCCAGCGGTCGAGATTGGCGCGCACGATGTCGCGCGTCGCCTGGTCCGGAGCGGAGGCGAGTGCGGCCTTGAGCTCGGCATATTGCGGATGGGTCGGCAGCAACGAGGTCAACGTATCGCGGACATTGCTGTTCGCGATCGCGCGCTGCATCAGCGCGAATTGGGCATTGCTGTCGAGATCGTCGTCCGACGCGAACCAGTCGACGCGGCCGTCCGAGCGGGCATGGCCGAGCGCGAGATCGGCCGAGACCCGCAGGAAGATGTCGGTCGCGATGAACGACAGCGCGGCATCGTCGGGCGCAGCGAGCGCTGCCTGCAGCCGGTCGGCGTTATAGTCGAGCGGATCGAGACCCTCCTCGCCGATGCGTTGGACATAAGCGAGCAGTTCCTGCGCCGCGGGCCGCGTCCAGTGCACCGCCGCCATCTGCGCCTGGAGCGCACGCATCGCCTGCTCCTTCTCCTGCACCGGAGTGGCGGGCACCTCGCCGGCGGCAACCTGCTCGGGCGTCGGCGCCTCGCCATTTTGGAGCTGCGCGAGCGCGGGCGCGCTGGTGGCGGCAAGAAGCAGCGATGCCGAGGCGAGACGATTAAGAATGTTCATGGCTTGTCCTTAACGCAAAGTCCTAAGCCGAGCTACCTTTCCCCAGGATGACTCGCCCGCTGCGGCGATTTCGAGGCGCCCGTCACTCTGAGGCAACAATCTGATCGCAAAGGACATAGTTTACCAGGAATTGACAACGCGGGGGTACCTGCAGCGCTGCAATTCGCGTTGAATCATGCGACAAACCGCACGAACAAAAAGGGCGGCTGAATCAGCCGCCCTTTCCGATGATCAGGCTAGGGCCGGCAATCAGGCCGCCGGAACGATCGTGTCCGCCACCGCGTCGCGATGAACCCAGCCGAAATAAGCCCCCGCGAGGGCGAGCAGAGCGTGCAGCCAGACGTCATTGCCGAACAAAGGCACCAACCCGAACCCGGTGTTGAGCCCGGGCACCAGGCCGGCGATTGCGACCAACGCGTAGATCACGGCAACGCCGCGCGCATAGAGCCGTGCACCGCCCAGGCTGCGATAGGCGGCAAGGCCCCACACGCCGAACAGGATGTGCACGATATTGTGCAGGATATTGACTGGGAACAGCCCGAGCAGCAGCCCATAATAAGCATCGACCTGAAGCTGCGGATGTTCAGCGTGCGGCATTTGCGAGAGACCGGGAATGAAGCCGGCGATCCCGACAATCACGAAGATAATGCCGAACACCAAGGCAAAGTTACGAGTGGTCATTGTGCATCCTCCCTTATTTATAGCGACGCAGCACTCGGTCCGCAGTCTATACCAACAAGCAGGGATTCACCAGCATTTGGGCGCGGTTCGAAAGGGCCAGTTCCAACTCGAATTCGTTTCTTGGTGTGCCCGGCTGGATCTAGCCCGCCCGGCTGGATCTAGCCCGCGAACAGCAGCCGTGCCGCGCGCATCCGTTCGATCCCCGCCGCGAGCGTCTCCTCGCGCTTTGCGAAGCACAGCCGGATGATGTGGCGCACCGGCTCTTCGGCGTAGAAGGCCGAGAGCGGGATCGCCGCCACCCCCGCTTCGCGCACGGCACGCTCGCAAAAGCTAAGGTCGTCCGCAGCGATACCCGATGCTTCAAGATCGACGCAGAGGAAATAGGTCGCTTCGGATGGCAGCGTGACGAAGCCCGCCTGCTCGAGGCCCGTCGCCAGCCTGTCGCGCGCCGCGGCAAAGCCCGCGCGCATCTGATCGAAATAAGCTTTGTCCTTGCCGAGGCCGAACGCAACCGCGGATTGCAGGTTGGGCGGCGTCGTGAAGGTGATGAATTGATGCGCGTTGGCGATCGCCCCTGACAGCCGCTTGGGCGCAACCATCCAGCCGACCTTCCAGCCGGTCACGGAGAAGATCTTGCCGGCCGAGCCGACCTTGACGGTGCGCTCCGCCATGCCCGGTAGCGCCGCCAGCGGCAGATGCTCGCGACCGTCGAACAAAAGATGCTCCCACACTTCGTCGACCAGCGCGATCGCGTCATGACGGACGCACTTTGCCGCGAGCAACCGGAGTTCGGCTTCGTCGAACCGCCGGCCGGTCGGATTGTGCGGATTGTTGAAGATGACGACCTTGGTGCGATCGCTGAACAAGCCGTCGAGCAGCGCTTCGGTGAGGCGCCAGCCTGGCGGCTCCAGCCGCGCGAGCTTGGGCACACCGCCGCATTGGCGAACGATCGGCAGATAGGAATCGTAGAGCGGCTGGAACAGCAGCACCTCGTCGCCGGGCTCGATTAACCCGATGATCGCGGCGGTGAGCGCTTCGGTGCCGCCCGAGGTGACCGTTACTTGCCCGGGATCGAGCGCCAGGCCCTGGTGGAGGCGATAATGGTCGCACACTGCCTCGCGCAGCTCGGGCAGGCCGCGCATCGAGGGATATTGGTTCGACCCGCTCGTCAGCGCCTCGGCAGCGCGTGCGATGACGTCCTCGGGCCAACCGAAATCGGGAAAGCCCTGACCCAGGTTGACCGCGCCGTGCGCTCGCGCGAGCCCGGAGACATGCTCGAAGATCGTCACCGGCTGCTCGGCGAAAAGGCGATTCGTCATTTGTCCTCTGAGGCGGCGGGTGCGGGTCCCGCATGCATCGACATTCGAACTGATGGACGCACAGCAATCAACGCGCGACTTCCGAGCCAAGGCGCGCAATCAGCGCCTCGGCTGCAGCGGGCGCACGCACCTTCGCGCCGGCGATGACGAAGATATAAGCGTCGCGCGGCTGCACCGCCGCCGGCTTCGCGACATAAGCGAGCCCGGCGGGGCTCTTCCCCGCCGCCCATTCGCGGGCGATCGCCGCCCAGCGGTCGAGCGCCGCGGAATCATAGCCTTCGGCCGCGGCCTCGCGCGAGCGCTGCAGCCGGGCGTAGGTGAAATCGGCGGTCACGTCGGCGATCTCGGGGTAATCGTCGGAATCGGCGAACACCACGGCCACCCCTGCCTCGCGCGCCATCGCGATGAACGCCGGGTCCTTGAAGCTGTCGTGCCGCGGCTCGATCGCGTGGCGCAGCGCGACGCCATCCTGGCTTTTCGGAAGCAGCGTCAGGAACGCTCCAAAATCGTCCGGCTCGAAGCGTTTTGTGCCCATGAACTGCCACAGGATCGGCCCGAGCTTGTCGCCCAACTCGGTCAGGCCCTGCGCGCAAAAGCGTGCGATCGCTTCTTCGCCTTCGGCGAGCACGCGCCGGTTGGTGCAAAAGCGCGAGGCCTTGACCGTGAAGCGGAACCCGTCGGGCGCCGTGTCCGCCCAGCGCTTGAACAGCTCCGGCCTCTGCAGCTTGTAATGCGTCGCATTGATCTCGATCGCGGTCAGCCGGCGACTGGCATGCTCGAGCTGCTTCGCCTTGGCGAGGCCGGGCGGATAGAAAGTCCCGCGCCACGGATCAAAGTCCCAGCCGCCGACGCCGACGTGAATCGAGCCGGACATCGATCTGGTCGGGGACGTTGCGGATGTGCTCATTTCCACCTCTGCTCGACTATCCCTCTGCTGAGCCCGGTGCTGGACTCCGGTGCTGGACGCTGGCGCTGGACTCTCGCGCCGCTTTCGCCAAAGCGCGCCAATGAGGGATTCTTCCCTCTTGTTATTTGGCGCGCGCTCGATTTGGTAGCGCTTTCGCCGAGGAGGGGATCGATGGCCAGACAAATGCAGCAAGCGGGGAGAAATTCCTCGGCGCGGGTCCTCACCGCCAGCCTCGTCGGCACCGCAATCGA
>JAQGLH010000053.1 GCA_028293005.1 Alphaproteobacteria bacterium | reverse complement strand
ATCCCCCATTCGTAGAATGTGGTGTTGCCGTCGAGTCCGTAGTTGGAGCGGATGATGGTTGTGATGCGTCCCATGTTGACGCCGCCGATCCATCCCTTTTCGACGACGGCGACGTTGTGGATGCCATGAACCTTGGCGAGATAATAAGCCGTGGCGAGGCCATGGCCGCCGCCACCGATGATGATCACGTCATAATGGCTACGCGGGCTGGCATCGCGCCACGTCGGCTTCCACCGGCGGTGCCCCGACAGCGCGTTCTTCGCGAGATTGATGATCGAATATCGTGCCATGGTGGGAAGAAACTCAGTTGATCGTCAGGAACCTTAGCGCATAAGCAGATGGGAGATTTCTCCCACAGCGACATGAGCGTGCCCAGAAGCGACATATGATCAAGAATGTTGATCCCCACAGGCTGGGCCTGCTGCTGATCGACGGCTTCGCGTTGATGTCCTACGCCTCGGTGATCGAGCCCTTCCGCGCGGCGAACGCGCTCGCCGGCACCGATCTCTACGAATGGCTGCATGTCACGATCGACGGCCGTCCGGCACGGGCTTCGAACGGCGCCAGCGTGATCGCGGACCGTATGGTGGGGGAGGAGCTGCAATGCGACACGTTGTTCGTGTTTGCCGCCGGCGATCCCGCGTCCTTTGCCGATTCCGCCACCTTTGCCTGGCTGCGCAAGCTCGCGCTTTCCGGTACCCGCCTCGCCGGCGTCTCGGGCGGGCCGTTCCTGCTGGCGCGCGCCGGTCTCCTGGAAGGCTATCGCGCGACCATCCATTGGGACCATCAGCTCGCCTTCCTCGAGCAATTTCCGGCGGTGTCGTTCGAGCCGGCGCTCTACGTCGTGGACCGCCGCCGGCTGACCTGCGCCGGGGGTACGGCCGGCCTCGATCTCGCGATCGAGCTGATCGAGCGCGAGCAGGGCCATGATCTGGCGACGAGGGTCGGCGAATGGTTCATCCGGACCGAGAGCAGGAGCGCCGACCGGCCGCAGCGTCTCAGCTTGCGCGATCGTTATGATGTCCATGACGATCGCCTGTTGAAGGTGCTCGCCCGAATGGAGCTGGCGGTCGAGGATCCGCTCGGGCGCGAGGACCTGGCGGCGCTGGCCGGAGTTTCTGTCCGGCAGCTCGAACGGCTCTTCCTGCTCCACCTTCGCGAGAGCGTGAACGGCGCTTACATGCGGATCCGGCTCGATCAGGCCCAGCAACTGGTGCAGAAATCGGGGATGTCGGTGACGGCGGTGGCGGTGGCGTGCGGATTTCGAAGCGCCGGCCATTTCTCGCGCGCGTACAAGCGGCGCTTCTCCATCACGCCTTCGCAGCAGCGCGCCGGCTGAAGGCGCAGTCGCCCGATCCCGATGCGGACGGCACGGGATGGGAGCCCGCGCCGCCGCATCGGTCTCCCGATCAGGTCAGAAGCTCTTGTTGACGGTCAGGCCGAACCATTGCGGTTTGCCCTGTGCCGTCAGGTTGGTGCCCGTGATCTGCGATTCGTCGAAGCCGATCGTGTCGTACACATTGTCGAAGATGTTCTTGGCCCAGGCGCTGACGCTGAGGCCGTAGGCGCGATGCTTCCACGTCACGCGCGCGTTCGCGATGAAATAGCTTTGCAGGCGGTTCGCGTCGAAGTTGTTGAGGTTTTGCCAGACCGCCGATTGATAATAGCCGTCGGCCTGAAGCGAGATGTCTCCGCCCATCACCGTCGTTGGGATCGTGTAGCGCAGCATGCCCGACATCGTCCATTCGGGTGCGAACGTGGTTTCAACGTCGCGCAGCTGCCCACCGACCGGGACGTCCTTCACCTTGTTCTTCTGGAAGCCGACATTGACCATCGCCTCGAGATCGTCGGTGATCGATGCGGAAAACTCCGCTTCGGCACCGTAGAAGCGGGCGTCGGCGTTGATCACGAGGCTCGAGAAGCCGAGCCAGCGCGTCGCTTGATAGTTGGTATAGTCATAATAGAAAGCCGAGAGATTCATGCGTGCCCGGCCGTCGAGGATGGTCGACTTCAGACCGACCTCGTAGGAAATCAGCTTTTCAGGCTTGTACGGGATCTCACTGGCGGGGAGGGGCGGGCCGCCGGCGTTGTAGCTGCCGGCCTTAACGCCCTGGGTGACGCCCGCGTACAGCAGGTAATCGGGCGACGGCTCCCAATTCAGCTGCGCTTTCCAGCTCCACAAAAACTTGGAATTTTTGCCGGTGAACAAGGCTTGTGAGAAGCCCGGAACATCGATCGCCGGGCTGAAGTCCCACACCTTGGGATCGTTTGCCAAGGTGGTCGGCACGAACAGTACCTCGAAGTTGTAATCCTTCTTCTCGCGCGTGCCACGCAGGCCGCCGATCAGCGTCACGGTATCGGTGATCGAGAACTCGCCCTGGCCGAACAGCGAATAGGATCTGGTCTTGAGGTTGGCGATGCGCGGCTGATCCCAGCCGTTGATCGGGAAGGCGCTGTTGGGAAGCGCGCCAATCCCGTGCACGCTGTGATTCTTGATGTTGAGATAATAAGCGCCGACGACCCATTGCAGCGGCCCGTTCTCGCCGTCGATCCGCAGCTCCTGCGTGAACGAACGTTCCTTCGACGTGCCGATCCAGAAGAACTGGTTTTCCGGGCCAGCGGTGAGATCGAAGAGGAAGTTCTTCTTGAATTTCTTGTAGTCGGTGATCGCGGTGAGCGTCGCGCCGAGGACCTTGGCAGTCAGCTTTCCGCTGCCGCCATAGGTGCGCATGTAGCTGCCGTTCTCGAACGAATAATCGCTGGAGGTCGTGCGGCCGCTTCCGTCCGGATCGAGATAGCCGAAGAAGCTGGCGCCCGGCACCTCGCGGACCGCATTGGCATCGCCGTCGAATGCGCCGTTGACGCACGCCCCGACCTGGATCGATTCGCACGTCTCGGTGGGCGAGGCGACGATCGTGTTGATGTGATTGCCGGCGGCATCGAGAATCGCGACCGTGCTCGGGCTTTGCTGATAGGGGGCCGAGGATCCGACGAACCTGCTGTAGAAGCCGGACGTCCAGATTTCGACGTCCGGCGTGAGGTCGGCCTCGATCTGCGCGCGGAACGCGGCGTTGCTCTTGATTCCGCCAAGATCGCCTCCGGCGCCTTTGGCGGGAATCCCGCCGAGCCCCGGCACGAGCGCGGCCGGCACGAACGTTTCTTCGGGGTATTTGTTTTTGATGTAGCCGTCATAGCGCTCGTAGAGGCCCGAAAGCCGGGCGCGGATCGATGGCGCGAGCGGCCCCCCGAGCGCGCCTTCCAGCCGCACCTGATCATATGAGCCGTAGGTCGCATCGACGAAGCCCTCGAACGTCGAGGTCGGACGCCGCGTGATGAAATGAACCAGGCCGCCGGTCGCGTTGCGTCCGAACAATGTGCCCTGCGGCCCTTTCAGCGCCTCGACGCGCTCGAGGTCGAACATGCCGAACAGCTGGCCCTGCTGCATCGCCACATAGGTGTCGTCGACATAGACGGCGATGACCGATTCGACGTGATCGTTGAAGTCGTTCTGGGTGACGCCGCGGATCGTGAACTGCGACATCATGCCGCCGTAGCTGCCGGAAATCGTCACGTTCGAGGACATTTTCGCAATGTCGATGCTGTCCTGGAGACCGAGAGCCTTGATCTGGACGCCGCTGACCGCGGTGATCGCAATACCGACGTCCTGAAGATTCTGAGATCTCTTCTGGGCTGTGACGACAATGTCTTCGTTGAGCACGCCGCTCGACTGCGACTCGGCGGTGCCCCCCGGGACGGGACTTTGATCGCCGGACGCTTGCGCGACCTGCGCCGGACCAGCATCCTGAGCCGATGCGGCGCTTGCCCCAACCGCCAGCGATATGAGGCTCGCTGCACCCAAGAGCGTCTTTGACGTGACCATCCCTGTCTCCATTTTTTGTAAGAGCGTTCGCTGAATTCTGATTGGGCTCCCCCAAAAGCAGATCGGCTGTTGTCGAATTGTCCCCCGATCGACTTGTCCCCGGCTTCCCCGCCCAACCGATCCCGACGTTCCGCCGCGTGCGGTACGTCGTGTAACGGTTTCACTCTGATGCTCTGAGCGACCGCCGATTTTTCCTGCCAGGAAGATTGTCTGATTGACCGGCAATCATCTACCCCCAATAGAGGCGAGGAATGCCCTCATTTTGGCGCGATGCTCCCCCCCCTTTTGGGGGCTCCAAGTCAAACGGGATAAGTGCTGAAATGGATGTTTCAGGCACGCGGGCAACGCGGCGGGGAGATGACGGAGAGGACTTTGAAGTAACGGTTTAGTACCGTTTGTGATCGGGAGTTGGATCGGTTGTCTGTCGACACGAATCTCTTCGGCCAAGGCCTGCAAGCCGCTGCCCCTGTTCCGGCAGCATATGTTCCGGCAACCTGTCCCGCGACGGATCAGCGAACCTCGCGGCGAAGGAGAGTGAGGCTCCGTGGTCACTAGCGTGCGGCATCATGCAATCGCTGCTTCGGGCACGGCCCTCGTGCCGGCCCCTGGAGCCGCTCACCCTGAGTCGCATCCGCGTCTCCCGTTCTCGGGCACATCCGACATGGCCGAGATCATGCGCGCTCGTGACTGGAGCGCGACCCCGCTCGGCGACCCGGCGCATTGGTCCGTGGCGCTGTCGACTGCCGTCAGCCTGTGTTTGGGATCGCGGCTGTGCAGCTGCGTCTATTGGGGCGCCGACTTCCGGATCCTCTACAACGATGCTTACGGCAGCATTTTGGGCACCAAGCATTCATGGGCGCTCGGGCGCCCGGCGCGCGAGGTCTGGCCCGAGATGTTCCGCATCATCGGCCCGCTGCTTCAGGAAACCTACGAGACGGGGGCGACGACCGGTTCGGACGATGCCGCGATCTTCCTCAATCGCTTCGGCTACATCGAGGAATTCTACTGCTCGTTCAGTTACGCGCCGCTTTTCGGAGCCGATGGTGGGATCGAAGCCGTCTACGCCATCCTGCCGGAAACCTCGAAGCGGGTGATCGGCGAGCGACGCCTGCAGACGCTCCAGCGCCTGGGCAATCTCGGCAACAGCATCACGGGAATCGGGGAGACGCTGGCGCTGATCAGCGGCGTCATAGCGGACAATCCGTACGATATTCCGTTCGCTGCTTTTTATCTGTGGGACGAGAGCGGGCTCGAAGCGCGGCTCACCGCGACCGCCGGGATCGGTCGCGGCGCGACATTGGCGCCGCTCACGGTCCGCGCCGACGGCGATTCGCTCTACGCGCCGTTGCTGAAACGGGTGCACAGCCGGCAAATCGAGACATTGCGGCTGCCGGTAGATTTGACCGACCTGCCCGATCGCGGCTGGGGAGGCTCGCCGAGCAGCCTCGTCATTGTCCCGTTCGTCGCCTCGATGGCGGAGGGGCCGAGAGGCTTCATGGTCGCCGCGGCGAACGCGCTCAAGCGCGTCGACAAGGATTATCTTCTCTTCTTCCACATGGTGGGAGATCAGATCGCCAAGTCGATCACGGGCGCCTTCGTGCACGAGCAGGAGAGCGCCCGCATCACCGCGCTGGCGGAACTGAACAAGGCGAAGACGCGCTTCTTCAACGATATCAGCCACGAGCTGCGCACGCCGCTGACGCTGATGCTTGGCCCGTTGGAAGAGTTCATCAACAGCGCGGCCGGTCTCACCCAGGAGCAGCAGGGCAATCTTTCGCTTAGCCATCGCAACGGCAAGCGGCTGCTCAAGCTGGTCAACGATCTCCTCGAGTTCAGCCGCAGCGAAACCGGCCATGCGCAGCCCAGCTTCGAGCCGGTCGATCTCTCCACGGAGACGGCGGCCATCGCGCGGACCTTCGACTGGGCGTCCCGGCAGATGGGCATCCGGCTCAGCATCGCCTGCCCGAAGCTCAGTGAGCCGATCTATGTCGATCGGGAAATGTGGGAGAAGATCGTCCTCAATCTCGTCTCGAATGCGTTCAAATATACGAACGAAGGCGAGATCCGCATCTCTCTCGCGGAAACCAAGAAGTCGGTGCTGCTGCGCGTCAAGGACAGCGGCATCGGTATCGCCGCGGCGGATCTCGGGCGCGTCTTCGACCGTTTCTATCGTGTCGAAGGGGCGTCGGGGCGGACGAGCGAGGGCACGGGCATCGGCCTCGCCCTGGTGAAGGAGCTCACCGAGCGTAACGGCGGGCGCGTCTGGGCGGAGAGCAAGCCGGAACGCGGCAGCACCTTCACGGTCGAGCTGCCGATGGGGTCCCAGCACCTCCCGCAGGATCGCATCCTGCCCGCGCGCACCGGCGAGGCAAGCGCCGGGAGGATGCGAGCGACGGGCGAAAGCACGCTCGCCTGGGTGAGCAGCGAGGCGCAGGGTGCGGTGCTTGCCTCGCCGGCTTCCGCGCCGTCGTCGAATGCCGGGCAATCGAAAAAGCGCGTGCTGGTGGTCGACGATAACGCCGATTTGCGCAGCTACATCAGCTCCGGCCTCAGCCACGCCTTCGACGTCGAGACCGTTTCCTCCGGCGCCGAGGCTCTCGCGTCGATCGCGCGCGATCCGCCCGCGCTCATCCTGTCCGATCTGATGATGCCCGGCATCGACGGTCTCTCGCTGCTCCGCAAGTTGCGATCGAGGAGCGAGACCGCGACGCTGCCGATCATCCTGCTCACCGCGCGGGCGGACGAGCAGAGCAAGCTCCAGGGCCTCGAAGACCGGGCCGACGATTATCTAGTCAAGCCGTTCGACATGCGCGAGCTCGTCGCCCGCGCGCAGGCCGCGGTGGCGCTGGCGGAGCTGCGCGCGGACGTCGCCCAGCAGCATGAGCGTGTTCACCTCGCCCGCGACCTGCACGATTCGTTGCTGCAAAGCATCCAGGGTGCCGGGCTGATGCTCGAGGCGGCGCTCGATCGCTTGGCCGGAGACGAAGAGCAGGCGAGGCCGCTCCTCGCAAACTGCCAGCAGGCTCTCTCGAAGGCGGTCGAGGAAGGACGAGCGCTGCTCGGCTTCCTCCGGATCTCAACCAAGCCACGAGACGATTTTGCGGAAGCGCTCGAACGGCTGCGTGGAGAATTCCTGCCGTTCAGCCCCGCCAAGCTGTCGGTCAATGAAGAGGGGCGCCGGCGCGACATATCGGCCTCGGCATGGCCCGACCTCTATGGAATCTGCCGGGAAGCGATCGCCAATGCTGTCCGACACGCCGATGCGACAAGCATCGAAGTGCAGATCCGCTACGGCCGTTCGCTTCAGATCCGGGTCGGCGATGACGGCGATGGCATCGATGCCCGGTTCGTCGTCTCCGGCCGCAGCGGCCATTTCGGCCTCACCGGCATGCGCGAGCGGGCCGCCCGGCTGAAGGGCAGATTGAACATTGCCCAGCAAACGCCGCGAGGCACTTTGGTGAAGCTCAGCATCCCCGGAGCGGTCGCTTATTCTGACGGGAAGAACAGGAGCCACGACGATGGCCATCGATAATCGCAAAATCCGGATCTTGTGCGTCGATGATCACCCGCTCGTGAGGCAGGGCCTGGCTTCCGTGTTCCAGGGCAATGACTTGATCGAGCTCGTCGCCGAAGCCTCGACGGGGGAGGAAGCGCTGCGCCTGTTCGACGAGCATCGTCCCGACGTCACGCTCGTCGATCTGCGGCTGCCCGCAATGAGCGGGATCGAGCTGATCGTCGCGATTCGCAGCAAATATCGCGACGCCAAGATCGTCGTCCTGACGACCGAATCGGGGGACGTCCAGATCCAGCGTGCGCTGGCGGCGGGCGCGCAGGGTTATGTTCTGAAGGGGATGGCGATGGCCGAGCTGGTCGGCGCGATCCGCGCGGTCCATTCGGGCCGGAGCGGAATTCCCGGCGAGGTCGCGATTTCGCTGGTCGAGCATCTCGCCGACGAGAATCTCAGCCCTCGCGAAACCGATGTGCTTCGCGCGATCGCCCGCGGCCATCGCAACAAGCAGGTCGCGGCCAACTTCGGGATCAGCGAGGAAACGATAAAGATGCACGTCAAGAATATCTTCGTGAAGCTGGGCGCGACCGATCGCACGCATGCCGTCACCATCGCGATCCAGCGCGGGATCATATCGCTTTAGGGCAAGCGCGCGACCCGCTGCTCGATGCTTCGGCCATCGGCAACCGCGACGCTCGCGACGGGATCGGCTGAGCAGGGCGAATTCGCCTTGTCCGATGCCCATCGCGCGAGCGCAGTGCGTCCGATCGACCGGACGTCATCCCCCAAAAGGGTAGGCTCCGACCATGGTGTGACGGGGAATGTTAATCGCTCGAGAGAAAGCGATAAGACGAGATCATGAAGCTGATCGTCCTGCTCGAGAAAGCCGTCACGCTTGCAATCAGCGCCCGTCCATGACTGGTCCGGCACCTGCAACATCGGTCTGCTTGCCACGCCGCACGCGTGTGATCCTCGCTCCTGCCTTGTCCGGAACCGCGGGTGGATAAGCCGGCCGCGCGGCTGGCGGAAGACCCCACCAGCCGCTGGCCTGCCGTGCGCGTCGTCATCTGGGGAGCGTCCGCTTATCTGATCGCTGCGCTCGCCTGGTGGCTGCAGCCGCAGATCATCGACGGGCTCACGCGCACCGGCGGCATCAGCGCGAGCGCGGCGGGGCTGGTCACCGGCGTCGAGGTCGGCGTCGGCGCAACGACCAGCATCGTGCTCGGCATCTTCATCGCGCGCTGGGGGATTTCGTTGCGCCGCCTCGGCCTGATCGGCGTTGGCGTGGCATTCCTCTGCCACATGTTGTCGATTCTCGACCTTTCAATCCCGGCCCTGATCGGCGCGCGCATGGTCGCCGGTTTCGGCGAGGGGCTGGTGCTTGCCGCCGGCAATGCAGCGCTGGCGCGCTGCGATCGGCCCGCGCGCCGGATCGCGCAGGTTCTGGCGGTCTACACGGCCGGCGGCAGCCTGCTCGTGACCTTCGCTCCCGCCGTAGGTGAGGTCTATGGCTATCGCGGCCTGTTCGCGCTGACGGGTGGCCTCACCATGTTGCTCGGGTTCGGCATGTTGCTCCTCCCTGAAGGACGCATTGCGCGCCGCCTTGCGGACGAGGTGCTGAATATTTCACGCCAGGCGATGCCGCTGGTGATCGCGATGGGCCTGTGGAGCATGGTCAGCGCATCCGCCTGGGCGTTTTCGTTCACGATAGGACAAACCACCGGACTCAGCGTCCGCGAGCTTGCGCTGATCAGCGGCGTCTCGGTGGCGAGCGCCACGCTCGGCGGGGCTGCGGCGGCCGTGGTCGGCTCGCGGTTCGGACTGATTGCGCCGATCGCCGCCGCGCTGGGTTGCGAGATGCTTGCGATCCTCGGATTTTCCGTCTCGACTTCGCCGATCGTGTTCGGCGCTTCCCTGTGCCTGATCCTGTTCATTGCCTATTTCGTCCAACCCTACATGCTCGCGCTCGCGGCAGCGATCGATGGCTCGGGAGGCGTGTCGTCGAGCGCGGCCGGAGCCTATCGCCTGGGCGGCTTTTTCGGCCCCATCCTCGGCGGCATCCTGATCCAGTCGGCTGGGGGAAGCCATGGTCTTGCCTACAACATGGCTTTCCTGCCGATGGTGATCGGCCTGGTGCTGCTCGCATCGCACCGCGCGAACGGTCAGGGCGCGAACCGTCAGGCTGTGGCCACTCTTCCGTCTTGAGGCGCTCGCGCTGGTCTCACCCACGGCCGCGGCGCTATCCGAAAATTGGAGCGATTTTCGGGAATGTCGCCCCTCGCGGTGGCGCCGCCGCCGTGTGCGCGCTGCGTGGCGGCGGAGCGGTTTTGCCGTGCTGCTCCCCAATCGGGGGGGTGACGGGCACAACTAATCAGGTCGGGAGAGCCCTCGGACGGGGGTAGGGAAGAATCGTCGGAGCGTCCATCTTGCATGACATCGGCCATCGGCGCTCGCGGACCCAGTTCGGCGAGCGGCGAGGAAATCGCAAAGAGGAGAAGCTCGTGTCTCGTGGAGATGAAATAACCGCACCAATCTCGTACGATCCGGCGAAAGTTGGCTACAGCGTCATCAACGAGGCGCCGCCCCTGGTCGATCGCCACCGCAAGGGTGAGCATTACACCTCGCCGGCAATCTACGAACTCGAGAAAGAGAAGATTTTCTACCACGACTGGCTGAACATCGGCCGCGTCGAGGAGATCGAGAAACCCGGCGACTTCCTCACCACCCGCATCGCCGACGAGCCGGTGATGGTGGTGCGCACTCAGGACAATCAGATCGCCGCGATGTCGAACGTCTGCGCCCATCGCGGCGTCGAGGTGGCGTTCGGCCAGGGCAACCAGAAGTTCTTCACCTGCCCGTATCACGGCTGGGTCTATGATCTCGACGGCAAGCTCAAGGACGCGCAATATCTCGAGACCAGTGGCTTCGACACCAAGAATTGCCGTCTTCCGCAGCTCAAGGTCGACACGTGGGGCGGGTTCATCTTCGTGACGCTCAACCCCGACCCTAAGCCGCTGCTCGAGTTCCTTGGCGACGTTCCGAAAATCTATGAGCCTTATCAGCTCGACCGCCTCAGGATGGCGCTCAAATTCCCGATGGAGCTCAACGTCAACTGGAAGCTGGTCAACGAGAATTTGACCGATATCTACCATATCGCGGTTCTTCACGCGAGCACGTTCGGGCCGTACCAGCCGCTCTCCGGCTATCGTTTCGCGGTCACCGACGGCGGCTATCACGGGCGTTTCACCGGCGGCACGCTGACGCCGGACGGCCAGTCCCGCTTCGGCGGACCCATGCCGTGGTTGCCCGAGAGCCTGCACAGCGGCGGCTATTCGAGCCACATCCCGCCGAACATGGCCTTCTTCCCGCGCTTTGATTACGTCTCCTACACGACGACGTGGCCGATCGAGGTCGATAAGTGCGTCGGCTGGTCGTACATGCTCTTCCCGGCCGAATATTTCGAGCAGCCAGACTTCATGGAGAAGGCGCAGATCTACGCCGATTTCTATCAGGCGTTTCTCTCCGAAGACACCGACATGATCCTGTCGCTCCAGAAGGGCCTCAAGTCGCGCTATTACGGCCGGGGCCCGATGTCTCCCTTCGAAGCCGGTGTCCGCAGCACGATCAAGCATGCCATCGACGACGTGGTCG
>JAQGLH010000051.1 GCA_028293005.1 Alphaproteobacteria bacterium | reverse complement strand
GCCCCGCGAGCCCGTCGTCGTTCGAAAACAGGCCGGCATATTCGAAGCCGAGCGAGATCAGCATCGCCCCGGTGAGCGTCGCAAGGTCGACCACCACTTCGGGCTTATATTGGCGCTGCGCCCAAGTGAGCGCATCGCACAGCACCAGCCGCCCTTCGGCGTCGGTGTTGATCACCTCGATCGTCTGGCCGGACATGCTCGTGACGACGTCTCCCGGGCGCTGCGCCTTGCCGTCAGGCATATTCTCGACCAGCCCGCAGATGCCGACGACGTTGGCCTTCGCCTTGCGCTCGGCGAGGGTCTTCATCGCGCCGGCGACGGCGCCGGCACCGCCCATGTCCCACTTCATCGCTTCCATGCCCGCGGCAGGCTTGATCGAGATGCCGCCGGTGTCGAACGTCACGCCCTTGCCGATCAACACGACGGGCTTCTGTTCGGTATCGCCGGCGCCGTTCCAGCGCATCGCGAGCAGCCGGGGCGGCTGCGCCGAGCCAAGCGAGACGCCGAGCAGGGCGCCCATTCCGAGCTGCTCCATCGCGCCTTCGTCGAGCACTTCGAATTCGACTCCCAGCCCTTCCATGGAGACGCGGCAGCGCTCGACGAAGCTGACCGGATAGATGATGTTCGCCGGCTCGGTGACCAGCTCGCGCGCCAGCGAGACGCCGGCGAGCAGCGCCGCCATATGGTCCCATTCGGATTCCACTCCCGGCGCGGCGCCGACGATGACCACTTCTTCGAGCGTCGGCTTCGCCTTGGCGCTGAGCTTGGTGCGGTAGAGATCGTAGCGCCAGGTGCGCGCCGCAGCGGCGAACGCCAGCCGCGCGGCCTTCGCCGCGTCGAAGCCAAGCCCGCTGATGTCGATCACCAGCCTGGTCTCGCCCGAGGTGAGCAGCCGGCCGGTCAGCGCGCCTCCCACCCGATCGAGCAGGGTGTCGTCGTCGCGGCGGGCGCCAAGCCCGACCAGCAGCAGGCGCCGCACGCTCTCGCCGTCGGTGACGAACGTCTCGGCGATGCTCGCCGCGTCGCGTTCGAAGCGCTGCGCTTCGGCTGCGCGAAGCGCAAGGCTGCGGCTCGGCTCGTCGAGAGCGCTCAGCCGATCCGCGATCGCGTCATCGCCCCAGACCGGCAGCGCAAGCGCGTAGACGCCGGCAGGTCGCTGGTTTGCAAACACCACGTTCATAGGGGAGACTCCTGGCTCGGACGGGTACGCGCGCCGTGATAGGGACTGATGCGCCGCGGGCAAAGGCCTTGCGGACGGTCTCGGCCATTGCAGCGCGGTTCGTCAGGTGCAATAGGCTGCGCGGCTCGCGCCTCTGTCTGCGGCGGGGAATGTGAAGACGCTTGAATTCATCTGCCGGACGGCGCTGCCCCTCCCACTCCTGCTGTGCGTGCCCGGCGGGGCATGGGCGCAGACGCCCGCGGCGCCCGCGGCGCCCGCGTCGGCCGAACAGATCAACTTCAGCGCGAACCAGCTGAGCTACGACGACGCCACCCAGCTGGTGACCGCCTCAGGCGCGGTCCAGATGAACCGCGAGGGCAACGAGCTGCGCGCCGACACCGTCACCTGGAACCGGGTGAGCGGCGAGGTGCGCGCGATCGGCAACGTCCGGGTCAAGACACCGCAGGGCGATGTCGCTTACGCCGACAGCGCCGTGCTGACCGACACGTTGCGCGATGGCGTGGTCGAGAATCTGTTGCTGGTGCTTGAGGACGGCGGCCGGCTCGCCGCGCAACATGCGACGCGGACCAACGGCATCACCATCCTCGACCGGGCTGCTTATTCGCCCTGCGCGGTGATCAACGAAAACGGCTGCCCGAAGAACCCGACATGGCAGATCAACGCGATCCGGGTGGTCCACGACCCGGTCCGCAAGCGCATCAGCTACAAAGGCGCGAGCCTCAATCTGCTGGGGATGCCGATCATCGCCCTGCCCGGCCTGTCGCATCCGGACGGCAGCGGAAGCGGTGGCAGCGGCTTGCTCGTGCCGGACGTGCGGGTGAGCCGCAACAATGGCGTCGAGATCGCGACACCTTATTATTGGCGCATCGCCGACAATCGCGATCTGACGGTGACGCCGCATGTCTATACCGAGGTGCTGCCCGCTCTCGAGGCGCAATATCGCCAGCTGACCGGGCTCGGCGCGTTCCAGGTCAGTGGTTTCGTCACTTACGGCTCGCGCGTCTCGCTCGATCCGTCCGGGGTCGCGATCCCCGACCGCGATCGCAGCCTGCGCGGCTATGTCGACGCCAACGGCAGGTTCCAGCTCACGCCGGCATGGAGCATCACCGCCTCCGGCCGCTACGTCACCGACCGCACCTTCCTGCGCCGCTACGACATCTCGCAGGAGGATCGGCTGCGCTCGATGCTCGACATCGAACGGGTCACGCGGAACAGCTATATCTCGATTGCCGGATGGGCCTTCCAGGGGCTGCGCGTCAGCGATGTCGGCCGGTCGCAGCCTCTCGCGCTGCCCGCGATCGACGCGCGCTGGCGTTTCAACGATCCTTTCTGGGACGGCAAGATCGAGCTCCAGGCCAACAGCCTCGCGATCCTGCGCACCGACGGCCAGGATTCGCAGCGTGCGTTCGTCGCCGCGCGCTGGGATCGCCGCTCGATCACCCGTCTCGGCCAGGAGCTGACGCTGACCGCTTATGCGCGGGCGGACGTCTATCACACCGCCGACGTCGATCCCGCCGACCCGGCGATCTACCGCGGAGAAGCCGGCGTCAAGAGCCGCGGGATCGCTGCGCTCGCGGCTGACTTGCGTTGGCCGTTCATCGGCAATTTCCTCGGCGGCACCCAGCGTTTGACGCCGCGAGTCCAGGTCGTCGCTTCGCCGCCGACGCGCAATCTCTCGATCCCCAACGAGGACGCGCGCTCGGTCGACCTCGAGGATTCGAACCTGTTCGCGCTCAACCGCTTCCCGGGCTACGACCGCTGGGAGGATTCGTCGCGCATCACCTACGGGGTGGATTGGGCGCTAGACCTGCCGCGCATCGCGATTCGCACCAACTTCGGCCAGAGCTACCGGCTCAACCGCAAGCCGAGCATCCTGCCCGAGGGAACCGGCCTGTCCGACCGCTTCTCCGACTTCGTCGGTCGGACCACCGTCAAGTTCGACCGGAGGTTCAGCCTCGTCCACCGCTTCCGACTCGACAAGGACAGCTTCGCGATCAGGCGCAACGAGATCGACGCGGTGATCGGCGGCCACAAGACCTATGCCGAAGTCGGCTATCTGCGCCTCAACCGGAATATCCCGGGCACGCTCGAGGACCTTCGCGACCGCGAGGAGATCAGGCTGGGGGGCCGCCTTCAATTCGCCCGTTTCTGGTCGCTGTTCGGCTCGACCGTGATCGACCTCACCGATGCGCGCGAGGATGTCCTTTCGACCGCGGACGGCTATCAGCCGGTGCGGCACCGGCTCGGATTGACTTATTCGGACGACTGCCTCGAAATGGGCGTGACGTGGCGGCGCGATTACCTGACGACCGGCGACTTCAAGGGCGGGAACACCTTTATGTTCCGGGTGGCGCTCAAGAATTTGGGCCGCTAAGCGTGCGTTCAGCAAGCGTCCGGCAGGACGTCGGCTTGTTCGAAACCGGGAGGGATGATTGAAACTCAGTATCTTGAGTAAGGCAAGCTTGTTGGCGCTCGCCTCGGCCGCGACGGTCGCTGCGCTTGCGCAGACCGAGAGCGCCCCCTCGACACGCCTCGATCTTCCCGCCAACCCTCACTTCTTCAACGATGACGATCCGTCGATCCGAAAGGCGACGGCAATCGTCAACGGCGACGTGATCACCGGCACCGACGTCGACCAGCGGCTGGCGCTGATCGTCCTCGCCAACGGCGGCAAGATTCCGCCCGAGGAGCTGCAACGGCTGCGCGAGCAGGTGCTGCGCAACCTCGTCGACGAAACGCTCCAGATTCAAGCCGCCGCGTCGAAGGACATCAAGATCGAGCCGAAGGAGATCGACACCTTCTACGAGCAATATGCGCGCAACCTGAACCGCTCGACCAAGGAATTCGCCGCCTATCTGAAGGCCAACGGATCGTCGGAGAATTCGATCAAGCGCCAGATCCACGGCGAGCTCGCGTGGCGACGGCTGCAGGGCCGCCAGATCGAGCCGTTCGTCAACGTCGCCGACGAGGAGGTCCGCGCGGTGATGGACCGCCTGAACGCCTCCAAGGGTGCGCGCGAATATCGAATCGGGGAGATCTTCCTGGCGGCGACTCCCGAGACGATGACCGAAGCGCGCGCCAATGCGGACCGGATCCTCACGCAGCTCCGCAACGGCGCCTCGTTCGTCGCTTATGCGCGGCAATTCTCGGAAGCCTCGACCGCAGCGGTCGGCGGCGACCTCGGTTGGGTCCGTGCCGAGCAGCTCCCGGAGCCGATCGCGCAGGCGGCACAGAGCCTCGGCATCGGTCAGGTGAGCAGCCCGATTGCGGTCCCCGGCGGCATCTCGATCATCGCCGTTCAGGACACCCGGCAGGTGCTGACCGCCGATCCGCGCGACGCCGTGCTCAGCCTCAAGCAGCTTTCGGTCAGCTTTCCCAAGGGCATGACCCGCGAGCAGGCGGCGCCGAAGGTGGCGCTGCTCGGCACCATCGGCAACACGATGGGCGGTTGCGGCGGCGCGGATGCCGCTGCGGCCAAGATCGGCGCCGAAGTCGTGACCAGCGATCAGACTCGAGTGCGCGATCTTCCCCCGCCGCTCCAGGAAATGCTGCTCGGCATGAGCATCGGCCAGGCGACGAAGCCTTTCGGATCGTTCGAGGAGGGCGTACGCATTCTCGTGCTGTGCGGCCGCGACGATCCTGAAACGAACTCCGGGCCGTCATTCGATCAAATCTATGCTCAGCTGGAAGAGGAACGGGTCAATCTCAGGGCGCGGCGCTATCTGCGCGATCTTCGCCGCGATGCGGTGGTCGAATATCGCTAAACGGGTTCGATGTTGACGGCCCCGCTCGCGATCGCGCTGGGCGACCCGGCGGGCATCGGGCCGGAGATCGTCGCCAAAAGCTGGGACCTGCGCGCGGCGCGGGGTCTGCCGCCCTTCTTCGTGGTGGGAAGCCGCGAAGGGCTCGAAGCGGTTTGGGCCGGGCCGATCGCGTCGATCGCCGATCCGTCGGAGACCGCCGCCTGCTTCGCCCACGCTTTGCCCTTGCTCCAGCTTGGCGACGGCAATGCCGTCACGCCGGGTGAGCCCGATCTCGAAGGCGCGCGCAACGCGTTCGACGCGCTCGAGCTCGCGCTCGGCCTGACCCGCTCGGGCGCGGCTTCCGCGCTGGTGACCGGGCCGGTCTCTAAGGCACAGCTCTACATGGTCGGCTTCACCCACCCGGGACAGACTGAGTTCGTCGCCGAGCGATGCGGCATTTCGGCCGAGATGGTGGTGATGATGCTGCTCGGGCCGACGCTCAAGACCGTCCCCGTCACGACCCACATTCCGCTCCAGGACGTTCCCGGCGCGCTGACGATCGAGCGCATCGTCGCCAAGGCGAGGACGACGGTCAAAGGGCTGCAGCGTCAATTCGGCATTGCCGAGCCGCGCCTCGCGGTCGCGGGTCTCAATCCGCACGCCGGCGAATCGGGGTCGCTTGGACGCGAGGAGATCGACATCGTCATTCCCGCGATCGAGCGGCTGCGCGAAGAAGGCTTCAACGTCAGCGGGCCTTATGCGGCCGACGCCATGTTCTATGAAAGGAAGCGCGCCACCTATGATGCAGCCCTGTGCCTGTACCACGATCAGGCGCTCGTCCCGCTCAAGACGCTTCATTTCGACGAAGGCGTCAACATGACCCTGGGGCTGCCGATCGTGCGCACTTCGCCGGACCACGGCACCGCATTCGAGATCGCGGGCAAGAATATTGCCGATCCCGGCGCGATGATCGCCGCGATCCTCACCGCCGCCGCCTGCGCCGAGCGTGCTGGACAGGCGTGACAGCGGGACATGAAGTTCCATCCGTGACACCCCGGCCATGAAGCCGTTGCCGCCGCTGCGCGAGGTGATTGCGCGGCACGGGCTCAGCGCCTCGAAAGCGCTCGGCCAGAATTTTCTCCTCGACGCACAATTGCTCGACCGCATCGCACGAGTGCCGGGGCCGCTGGCCGGAGAGACGGTCTAGGAGGTTGGTCCCGGCCCGGGCGGCCTGACCCGCGCCTTGCTCGGCGCGGGCGCCGAGGTCGTGGCGGTCGAGCGCGATCAGCGCTGTTTGCCCGCGCTCGCGGAGCTCGGCGACAGCGCCGACGGCAAGCTGTCGGTCATATCCGGCGACGCGCTCGCGCTCGATGAAGCCGCGACGCTTGGAAAGCCCGCGCACGTCGTCGCCAATCTCCCGTACAACGTCGGGACGGCGCTGTTCGTGCGCTGGCTCGGCGGCGAGAGCTGGCCGCCCTGGTGGAAGTCGCTGACGTTGATGTTCCAGCGCGAGGTCGCGGACCGGATCGTTGCCCAGCCGGGCAGCGCCGCTTATGGGCGCCTTTCCATCCTGGCCCAATGGCGAAGCGAGGCGCGGCTCGCGCTCAAGGTGCATCGCTCCGCGTTCGTGCCTCCGCCCAAGGTGATGTCGGCCGTCGTTCACATCGTTCCGAAGCCGATGCCGGCGGGCGTGTCGGCCGCGACGCTCGAGCGCTTGACCGCGGCGGCATTCGGGCAGCGGCGCAAGATGCTGCGGCGGAGCCTGCAGACCTATCCGGCGGCGCTCGCCGCGCTGGACGCGGCCCGAATCGACTCTGAGCGGCGGGCGGAGACGCTCACGGTTGACGAGTTCGTCGCCGTGGCGCGGCTGATCGACGACGCCGCCGCTTAATTCTCGCTCTTGTCGCTGTCGGCGCTCGGCGCCTGCGCGGTGACCACCTGCGGCGGCGGGCCCCTGGCGATGACGGCGGCGAGGGTCACCGCCTGCGGACAGGCGGTCTTGCACAGCGCCTTGATCCTGGCGAGGTTCTTCTTCGCACGCTCGACGGCGCCGCGCTGGACGAGCGCCTCGCCCTGCGCGGTCAACGCGCCGACATCGTTCGGTTCCAGCGCGAGCGCCTCGGAATAATATTTGATGGCTTTGCCGGGCAGCTTTTCGCCCTGCGCCACCCGGCCCAGCGCGACATAGGCCGAACGGTTGCGCGGATCGACCGCGAGCGCGCTCTCGAGGATGTCGGTCGCCTCGCTGTAGCGGCCGGCGACGGTCAGCGCGACGCCCTGACGCGTGAGCGCGAGCGAGCGCGGGTCGATCTGATCGTCCGGACGCTGGCCGTGCCCGGCGCTGGCCATCGTCGCCAACGCGATCGCGGTGGAAAGGGCAATCGGCGTAAGGCGCATCAATATCTCCATAATTTTGTTCGCACGGAGCTTAGCATGGCGCCTGCCACCGTGCGACGAAAAAGCCATCCGTGCCGTCGTGGCCGGGCGTCAGCAGCCGGCCGGGCCCACAGCTTCGCCCGCCTTCAATAGCCGTATCTTCCGATACGAACGATGAACGGCGGGCTTCGAATCTCAGCGCCTGCTCCCTGCCCTCCGCCGCGAGCAATGAGCAAACGGCATAAGTGATAGTGCCGCCGGGCCGCACAAGTTCCACGGCGATATCAAGAAGATACGCCTGGAGTTCAACAAGCCGGCCGAGGCGCTGCTGATCGAGCCGCCAGCGTGTCTCCGGATTGCGACGCCAGGTTCCGCTCCCCGAGCAGGGTGCGTCGACCAGCACGACGTCGGCCGTCCCACGCAAATCAGTGAGCGTGTCGAGCTCGGCGCGCGGATTGAGCAGCCGCTGTTCGACGCTGGTGACGCCCGCCCGCGCCAGCCGTGGCGCCAGCCGCGACAGACGCCCGCGATCGGTGTCGGAGGCGATGATCCGGCCGCGGTTGCCGATTTCCCCGGCGAGCGCCAGCGTCTTGCCGCCCGCCCCGGCGCACAGATCGACCACGTTTTGGCCCGGCGCGACCGCGGCAGCGAGCGCCACGAGCTGGCTGCCTTCATCCTGGACCTCGACCAGCCCCGAGCCCCACGCCTCGCTGTCCTCGACGCGAAAGCCTTCCGGCAGCCGCAGGCCAAGCGGCGAGAGCAGGGTCGGCGTCGCGTCGGGAAGCAGGGCCATGGCGCTCTCGCGATCGCCCTTGAGGCGATTGACGCGCAAATCAAGCGGGGCGCGATCGAGCAGGCTCGGCACCTCTGCAGCGTTCACCAGCGGATCGAGGCACGGCAGCAGCCAGGCCGGCACCGCCACGGCTGCAGCGCCACTTTCGCCGTCCTCGCGCATCGCCGGCCCGTGCGGCGAGCCGTCGAACAAGTCGAGCAAGGCCTGATCCTGGTCGGCGAGCCCCAGCAAAGCGGCCCGGCCGGAGGCCGGCCGCTCGCCCGAGCGCCGGATCGCACGGTAGACAAGGTCGCGCACCGCGCGCCGGTCCGCCGAGCCAGCGTAGCGGCGCTGCTTGAAATAAGCCCGGATCAGCGTGTCGGCCGCGGCGCCGCCTTCGCGTGCCGCCAGCGCAATCGCATCGACCAGCTCGATCGCCGCCTGCAGCCGCGCGGAGGGGGTCATCGGCAGCTTCCAATGCTCATCAGGCAGCGCTCATCAGGCCAGCGCTCATCAGGCCAGCCTTCATCAAGAGCGCCTCAGCGCGTCGGATAATTGGGCGCCTCGCGCGTGATCGCGACGTCATGCACATGGCTTTCGCGCAGG
>JAQGLH010000048.1 GCA_028293005.1 Alphaproteobacteria bacterium | reverse complement strand
GCCGTTCGGGCTCGGCAACAAGGAAGCGCTGCGTTCCAAGAACATGTGGACCTTGGGCCTGGCGCTGTGGATGTTCGACCGCGAGCGCAAGCCGATCGAGGATTGGCTGAAGTCCAAATTCGCCAAGGCGCCGGAGCTCGCCGAAGCCAATATCGCGGCGCTCAACGCCGGCCATGCCTATGGCGAGACCGCCGAAATCGGCGGGCATCTGCATCAGCATCATATCGCGCCGGCCCCGGCCGAGCCCGGCCTGTACCGCACCGTGACCGGTGCTGAAGCGGTGTCGCTCGGACTCGTAGCCGGAACGACGCTCGCCGGCATGCCGATGTTCTTCGGCGGCTATCCGATCACGCCTGCGTCGGCGATCCTCCACCATCTCTCGCGCCTCAAGGAATATGGCGTCACCACCTTCCAGGCCGAGGATGAGATCGCCGCGATCTCCAGCGCGATCGGCGCGAGCTTCGCCGGATCGCTGGGCGTCACCTCCTCGTCCGGTCCGGGCATCGCGCTGAAGGGCGAGGCGATGGGGCTCGCGATCATCGCCGAGCTTCCGCTCGTTATCGTCAATTCGCAGCGCGGCGGACCTTCGACCGGTCTCCCGACCAAGACCGAGCAATCGGATCTCTATCAGGCGGTCTATGGCCGCAACGGCGACGCGCCCTTGCCGGTGATTGCCGCCCGCTCGCCGGCCGATGCGTTCGAATGCGCGATCGAGGCGTGCCGGATCGCGACGCAATATATGACCCCGGTGATCCTGCTGACGGACGGCTATATCGCCAATGCCGCCGAGCCGTGGAAGGTGCCGGACATGTCGACATATCAGCCGTTTCCGGTGGCGTTCCACAGCGATCCTCCCGCGGAAGGGGAGAGCGTCCGTCCCTATGCGCGCGACGAGAAGCTCGCCCGGGTCTGGATCAAGCCAGGCACGCCCGGCCTCACTCACCGCATCGGCGGCATCGAGAAGAACCAGGTGACCGGCCACATCGATTATTCGCCGGCCAACCACCAGGCGATGACCGATATCCGGGCGCAAAAGGTGCTTGGCATCGCGGATTCTATCCCGGAGCAGGAGGTCACCCTAGGCGAGCCGGGCGGAAGGCTCGCCGTGGTCGGCTGGGGCTCGACCTTCGGCCCGATCCATCAGGCGGTACGTCGCGCGCGCGGCGAGGGCCTCGACGTCAGCCACATCCACGTCCGCCATATCTGGCCGCTGCCGAAGAATCTCGGCGATTTGCTGCGCAGCTACGACCGCATTATCGTGCCCGAGATGAACAATGGTCAGTTCAAGACCGTGCTGCGCGACCAATATCTGGTCGATGCGAAGCCGGTGCTCAAAGTCTCCGGCCAACCCTTCAAGATCGCCGAGATCCAGGCGGCGATAGAGGAAGCCATCCAATGAACGAGATGACCAAGCTTACCGCGAAGGATTTCGCGACCGACCAGGAGGTCCGCTGGTGCCCCGGCTGCGGCGATTATGCCGTGCTCAAGGCGGTGCAGCGGACGATGCCGGAAATCGGCGCGCGTCCGGAGAATACGGTGTTCATCTCCGGGATCGGCTGCTCGTCGCGCTTCCCTTATTATATGGAGACCTATGGCTTCCACACGATCCACGGCCGCGCGCCGGCGCTCGCGACCGGACTCAAGCTGGCCAATCCCGATCTCGATGTCTGGATCATTACCGGCGACGGCGATGCGCTGTCGATCGGCGGCAACCACACGATGCACATCCTGCGCCGCAATCTCGATTGCCAGATCCTGCTGTTCAACAACGAGATCTACGGCCTGACCAAGGGTCAATATTCACCCACCAGCCGCATCGGCACGCGCTCGCCTTCGACTCCGCTCGGTTCGGTCGACCGCCCGGCGAATCCGTGCGCGTTCGCGCTGGGCTCGGGCGGGCGCTTCGTCGCGCGCGGGATCGATGTCAGCAAATATCTGCCGGACGTGCTCAAGGCGGCACATGCGCATCGCGGCGCGAGCTTCGTCGAAATCTTCCAGAATTGCATCGTCTACAACGACGACGTGTTCGCGCCGTTCACCGCCAAGGAATTCGCCACCGACAAGCAGCTCTGGCTGCAGAAGGGCGAGCCGATGCTGTTCGCTGACGGGACCAAGGGCCTCACGCTCGATCGCGACGCGCTGGCGCTGAAGGTGGTCGACGTCGAGAACAAGGACTGGCAGGCGGCCGGCGTGCTCGTCCACGACCCCTCCAATCGCTCGGTCGCGCATATGCTGGTAGAAATGCCGTTCGGTGCATTTCCGATGGCGCTCGGCGTCCTTTACGAAGACGCGCGGCCGACGTTCGACAGCGCGATCGTCGAGCAGAACCAGGCCGCGAGCGCAGGCAAGGTGCCCAATCTGCAGGCGCTTGTCGCAAAGGGCCAGAGCTGGGAAGTCACGCGCGAACCCCGCGCGATCTAGCGACTTGGCCGGGCCCGCCAAAGCCTGCGGGCGCGCTGAATGGCGGGCTTCTCGTAGCAGAAGTGGAAAGCAAGCGCTGTCGCCACGGTGACGATCAGCGAGATGACGACCGCGAGTCTCCAATCCTGCGGGCTTAGCCGCACGACCAGCGAGACGATCGGGTTATGGACGAGGTAGAGCGCATAGCTTGCCTCGCCCAGCACGAGCAGGAAGAAAGGTATCCTGAGCTTCCCTGCCAGCTCGGCGCGCACGATCGGGACGATTGCGGCGGCGATAGCGGCTCCAAACAGGAGCCGCACCCAGCTGTCCTTCTGCTCCCCGGCGCCCGGGCCACCCGCCAGCACGAACAGCGTCAGCAAGAGCGCTGCGACCGCCGCGGGCGCGATGACGGCCATGTGGCCGGCCATGGATTTGGGCTGCCGGCACCGGACCGCCATCGCGGCGAGCATGCCGAACAGGAATTCGATGTTGACCGGCCGCAGCAGCAGGATGTTGCCGGGCTGCGGCAGGAGCAAGTGCGCGGCCGCGATCACCGCTACCCATGTCGTGACGCCCAGGATCGGCCGCCCAACCAGGAACGAAAGCGCGAAGACGGCGTAAAAGCCGATCTCGTGGCACAAGGTCCAGGCGATGTTGAGCGCGGGCTCGCTGGTGCCCGGGAACAGGGTCAATGTCGTGAACCAGTCCCAATGCCTGTCGTGCGCGTCGCTCAGCCCCGGCAGAATCGAGTAGATCAGCGCCATGCCGATCCCGATCGGAAAATAGGGCAGGTAGATACGGGTCAGCCGCGCACCCGCGTAGCGGCGGAGCCAATCCCCGCCCGGCTTCGACCCGGCATTGACGTGATAGATGATGAAGCCGGACAGCACGAAGAAGAAGTCGACGCCGAGATAACCCCATGCGAGGGCCGCGCTGAGCGCGTCGGGCAGAGGCGCAATATACGTCTCGACTCCGATCTGGATGTGGAAAAACAGCACCACCAGCGCGGCGATTGCTCGTCCGGCTTGTAGCGTCTGGATTTTGAGCTGCGGATCGTAAGCCGAAGCCAAGATCAGCGCCGGATGATGCGGAAACGGTCCATGTACGGGCGATCCGTAGCATGAATTCGCGCCCGGCTGCCAAGTCGACGCGGTGACCGTCGGACGCTTCTTTTTTCAATCGGCAACGCGCGATCTGGAAATCATCCCACGAGCCGGGTTATAATCGTCCGTTGGAGGAGGGGCGTGAACCAGCAGTCGAGCCATCGCGGTGGACATCTCGTCGCGGCCGATCGCGGCTTTGCGACAGGGGGTGGTTTGCTCGCGCGGCTCACCTCCGGCGGTTTCAGGACGCTGCTGGACCGCATCGACGCCGGCCTGGTCGAGGGCGGAGTCGATACGACGCTCCCGGATGGGACGCCGCTGATTCTCGGGGGCCGCAAGCCGGGGCCGATGCCGGTGGTTCGGCTTCATTCGTGGCGGGCGCTGGTGCGGCTCGTCACGTCGGGATCGGTCGGCTGGTACAAAGCCTGGAAGCTGGGCGAATGGTCGAGTCCCGATCCGGTCCCTTTGTTCGACCTGTTCGTGCGCAACGGCGTGAGCCTGGGAGAGCTCGGGCGGGCCAAGGGCTTCGCGCGGTTCGTCAACCGCATCGCGCACGCATTCCGCGACAACGACAAATCGGGATCGCGCCGGAACATCGAGTTCCATTACGACCTCGGCAACGATTTCTACGGTGCCTGGCTCGATTCGAGCATGACCTATTCGAGCGCGATCTTCGTCGATTCGGACGCGTCCGAGTCGCTCGAAGTTGCGCAGGCGCGCAAGATCAGGACCTTGCTCGACCGGCTCGACCTTCAGCCCGGCGATCATCTGCTCGAAATCGGCTGCGGCTGGGGCTCGCTCGCCGAAATCGCGGCGCGTGACTATGGCGTCCGGGTCACGGGCCTGACCTTGTCGAAGGAACAGAAGGCCTATGCCGATGCGCGGCTCGAAAAGCTCGGGCTCGCCGACCGGGTTTCGATCGAGATCCAGGATTATCGCGATGCGAAGGGGCGCTTCGATGCGGTCGCGAGCGTCGAGATGGTCGAGGCGGTCGGCCAGACTTATTGGCCCTCTTATCTACAGTCGATCGCGCGCGTGCTCGCGCCGGGCGGCAAGGCAGCGCTCCAGCTCATCTCGATCAACGAAGCGCTGTTCGACGGCTATGCCGCCAACACCGATTTCATTCAGGCCTACATCTTTCCCGGCGGGATGCTGATCAGCGAGCAGAGGTTCCGTGCGATCGCCGAAGCCTGCGGCCTCGAATGGCGAGACCGGAGGGGCTATGGCCTCCATTATGCCGAGACGCTGAAGCGCTGGCGCGATCGTTACGAAGCGGTGGTGCGCGAGCGGCGCCTTCCCGAAGGCTTCGACCACAGCTTCCACAACCTCTGGCTTTATTATCTGATGTACTGCGAGGGCGGTTTCCGCGGGCAGGGAATCGACGTCGCACAGGTGACCTTGGTCAAGGTTTAGGCCACCCGATCGTCAAGAGGAACGGAGCCTACTTTCCCACCTCGAGCCGATGCCCGCTTTCGAAATCGCTCTTGAGCAGCCCGACGATCGCGTCGGCGACCGCGCTCGGCGGCTTGAGCGTCGCCGGATCCTCGCCGGGAAAGGCGCGCGCGCGCATCGCCGTCGCGGTGGCGCCGGGCTCGATGATCGCGGCTTTGAGCGAGCCGAGGTTGCTGGTCTCGTCGGCATAGCTCAGCACCAGGGTGTCCAGCGCGGCCTTGGACGCGCCATAGGCACCCCAGAAGGCGCGCGGATTTGCCCCGACGCCCGACGTCACGGCGAGCAGGCGCCCCGCATTGCTCTTGCGCAGCAACGAGTCGAAGGTCGCGATCAGCGCCTGCTGGGCGAGCAGGTTCAGCGTCAGCAGCGCGTTGAATTCCTTGCCGTCGATGTGCGGCACGGGGCTCAGCGAGCCCAGCATCGCGGCGTTGAGCACCAACAGGTCGAGCGCCTTCCAGCGCTCGGCGACCGCGACTCCCAGCCGCGCGATGCTGTCGCCGTCGGTCAGGTCGAGCGGAGCGATCGTCGCGGTTCCGCCGGCATCATGGATGCGCCCTTCGACCTCCTCGAGCGCACCGGTGGTGCGGGCGGTGAGGATGACGTGCGCGCCCTCGCGCGCCAGTGCTTCGGCGGTGGCGGCGCCGATGCCGCGGCTCGCGCCGGTGACCAGCGCGATTTGCCCCTCAAGAAAGCCCGGCATCAGGCGTAGCGTTCGGCCAGCAACGCGAGCTGGTCGGCCGGCTCGCTTTCCTCATGGTCGGTAAGGCGGGTCGGATAATCGCCGGTGAAGCAGGCATCGCATTGCTGCGGCTGGCTCTCGTCGCGCTCGCCCTCGCCAAGAGCGCGATAAAGGCCGTCGATCGATACGAACGCGAGGCTGTCGGCGTTGATATAATCCGCCATCTCGGGGACGCTCATCTGCGCGGCGAGCAGTTTGGCACGCTCGGGCGTGTCGACGCCGTAGAAGCAGCTGTGCCGTGTCGGCGGCGAGGCGATGCGCATATGGACCTCGCGGGCGCCGGCGTCGCGCAGCATCTGCACGATCTTGAGGCTGGTCGTCCCGCGCACGATCGAATCATCGATCAGCACGATCTTCTTGCCCGCGATGAGCGCGCTGTTGGCATTATGCTTGAGCTTGACGCCGAGGTGACGGACTTGGTCGCCGGGCTGGATGAAGGTGCGCCCGACATAATGCGAGCGGATGATGCCGAGCTCGAACGGAATGCCCGATTGCTGGGCATAGCCGATCGCGGCGGGAACCCCGCTGTCGGGTACCGGCACGACGAAATCGGCCTCCACCGGATTCTCGATCGCCAGCTCAGCGCCGATCTGCTTGCGGACCGAATAGACCGATGAGCCGTCGACGATCGAATCGGGGCGCGCGAAATAAACATGCTCGAACACGCAGGGACGCGGCCGCACCGCCGCGAAGGGGCGGTGCGATTTGACGCCCCGCTCGGAGACGATGATCACCTCGCCCGGCTCGACGGAACGCAGATAGGTTGCGCCGACGACGTCGAGCGCGACAGTCTCGGACGCGAAGATATAGGCATCGCCGAGCCGGCCCATCACCAGCGGACGAATGCCGAGCGGGTCGCGGCAGGCGATCATGCCCTCGCTGGTCAGGCAGATCAGCGAATAGGCGCCCTCGACCTGCTTCAGCGCGTCGATGAACTTGTCGAGCAAGGTCCGATAGCTCGACGTGGCGATCAAATGGATGATCACCTCGGTATCGGAGGTCGACTGGAAGATCGAGCCGCGCCGGTTGAGCTCGCGCCGCACCTTGAGCGCGTTGGAGATGTTGCCGTTATGCGCGATCGCGAAACCGCCCGAGCTCAGCTCGGCGAACAGCGGCTGGACGTTGC
>JAQGLH010000039.1 GCA_028293005.1 Alphaproteobacteria bacterium | reverse complement strand
CGACCCGGCGGCTCAACCCGTGGGCGCGCGCGCTCAAGAACGACATGCTGCGCGGGAGCAGCCTCGATCTGATCGCGGCCTATTTCGCGCCGAGCCGCGCGATGCTGCGCCGCATCACCGGCATCGCGAGGCGGGGCCAGGCACGCGTCGTAACGGCCGCGAAATCGGATAACGGCGCGACGGTCGGGGCGGCGCGCCACACCTATGCGCGGCTGCTCCGCCATGGCACCCAAGTCTACGAATATCAGCCAACCAAGCTGCACACCAAATTGATCGTGGTCGACGATGTCGTCCACATCGGCTCGGCCAATTTCGACATGCGGAGCGTCTATCTGAATCTGGAGATGATGCTGCGCATCGAGGATCCTGCCTTCGCGGCAGCGATGCGCGCCTATGTCGACGGTGAAATCCACGACAGCATCCAGATCACGCGTGCGCTGCACCAGCGGCAGCGCAGCCTGTTCAATCGCCTGAAGTGGGCGCTCTGCTACTTCGTGGTCGCGACGATGGACTACAGCGTGTCGCGCCGGCTCAATTTCGGGGTCGACGCGGCGTAGTTCGCCCCCGCACGGGATGATTTTCCGTTCCGCACACGCGGACCCGCGCCCTACTTCAGAAAATCAATCTTTCCAGGCCCAGAACAGGGTGGCGGGCGGGATGTTGATCCATTCGAAGCCCTTGTCGATCCGATCGAAATGGGGCCCGATGAATTCGCGCACCTTGGGAGAAAATTGATAGACCAGGAATGCGCCGCCGGGCCGCAGCGCAGCCGCCGTCTCCGCCGCAATCTACGGTCCAACGCCCGCGGGCAAGGTCGAGAACGGGAGGCCGGATACGACGTAATCGGCCGAATCGAATCCGCAATCGGCCATGATGTCGCGCACATCGGCTGCCGATCCGGTGACGGCGCGCAGCCGGTTGTCGGTGAACTTGCGGTTCAAATAATGGGTGAAATCGTCGTTGGTGTCGATCGCGAGCAAGGTGGCGTCAGGGGCGATGCGATCGAGAATGTGCTGGGTGAAGGTGCCTACGCCCGGGCCATATTCGACGAACAGCTTGCATTTCTGCCAATCGACCGGCGCCAGCATCTTTTCGATAAGGATCTTCGACGAAGGAATGACCGATCCGACCATCACCGGATGCTTCACGAAGCCGCGCAGGAACTGCCAGAGCGGGCCCCCGCCGGCGGCTCCGGCGAAGCGCCGTTCTCGTTGGATATTCTCTGCGGATAAGGTCATTCTGGGTCCCGTGGCTGGTAAGCGGCAAGGTGCGTTCGCAAATCAACGCGGCGATGGCAAGGGTGAGGCACGCCGTAACGTCAACAATCGCCGTTTCGGGACAACCTGCTTCTTTTCCGGGATACGAGACGAATGACGATCGAAAAGGGAAGCATCGCCGTCATCTTCGTCTCGCGGCGCACCGGCGCGGATGCCGAAGGCTATGCGCGCGCGGCGGCCGAGATGGAGCAGGCGGTGGCGAGCGCGCCCGGCTATCTCGGCCACGACAGCGTCAGCAGCGCCGACGGCGGCATCACGATCAGCTATTGGCGGGACGAGGCGTCGATAGCCGCGTGGCGGGCGCATGCCCGCCACAGCGCCGTGCGGCAAGCGGGGCGCGACCATTGGTATGATTTCTATCGGCTGGTCGTCGCCAGGGTGATGCGCAGCGATGAATGGCATCCCTAACCCCGTCAGCCTTTCGGCCCTCGCGGCGTGAGCATTCCCGGGCTGATGAAGCCCATGCCGCCCGATCCGAACGCCTCTTGCTTGAGCCTGCCCTCGATCTCGGAATAGTCGCGTTCCATCTCTTCGGTGACCGAAGCACGAGTTTCGCCGAGCGCACGCTCGAAGTGAGCCATCGTCACCTGCTGCGCGTTGATCGATTCGCGCAACGCGAACAACCCGGCGCGGCGCACCAGATCCTCGAGATCCGCCCCCGTGAAGCGGTCGGTCCGCTCGGCGAGCCGGTCGAGATCGACGTCGTCCGCGAGCGGCATGCGCTCAACGTGGATCGCGAGGATCCGCCGTCGGCCGGCGGCGTCGGGCACCGCCACGTAGATGAGCTCGTCGAAGCGACCGGGCCTGAGCAAGGCGGGATCGATCAGATTGGGGCGGTTGGTCGCGCCGATCACCACCACCGACTGCAGCTCCTCGAGCCCGTCCATCTCGGCAAGGATCGTGTTGACGACACGCTCGGTCACTTGCGGCTCGCCGAGGCCGCCGCCGCGCGCCGGAACGAGGCTGTCGAGCTCGTCGATGAAGATGACGGTCGGCGCCACCTGCCGCGCGCGCGCGAACAGCCGCGCGATCTGCTGCTCCGATTCGCCGTACCATTTCGAAAGCAGGTCCGACGATTTGGTGGCGATGAAATTGGCCTGCGCCTCGCGAGCAGCAGCCTTGGCGAGCAAGGTCTTGCCGGTGCCCGGCGGGCCGTAGAGCAGGAAGCCTTTGGCCGGGCGGATGCCCAACCGGCGAAACGCATCCGGATCCTTGAGCGGTAGCTCGACGCCTTCGCGGAGCCGCTCGCGCGCCTCGTCGAGGCCGCCGATATCCTCCCAGCGCACGTTCGGCACCTGCACCATCACCTCGCGCATCGCCGACGGCTGCACCCGTTTGAGCGCCTGCTCGAAGTCGTTGCGGGTGACCGAAAGGCTGTCGAGCACCTCTGGCGGGATCGTACCTTCCTCGAGGTTGATCTTGGGCATGATCCGCCGCACCGCCTCGATCGCCGCCTCGCGAGTGAGCGCGGCGATATCCGCGCCGACGAAGCCATAGGTCTGGCGGGCGAGCTCCTGCAAATCGACCTCGCCGTCGAGCGGCATGCCGCGCGTGTGGATGCCGAGGATCTCGCGCCGACCCGTCTCGTCGGGGACGCCGACGACGATCTCGCGATCGAGCCGGCCGGGCCGGCGTAGCGCCTCGTCGAGAGCCTCCGGACGGTTGGTCGCGGCGATGACCACGACATTCTGGCGCGGCTCGAGCCCGTCGAGCAGGGTCAGCAATTGCGCGACCAGCCTTTTCTCCGCCTCGCCGCTGACCTGGTCGCGCTTGGGGGCAATCGAATCGATCTCGTCGATGAACAGGATCGAGGGGCCCGCTTTCGCGGCTTCCTCGAACACCTCGCGCAGGCGTTTCTCGCTCTCGCCATAGGCCGATCCCATGATTTCGGGGCCGGCGATGTGGAAGAAGGTCGCATCGCTCTCGTTGGCGACCGCGCGGGCGAGCCGCGTCTTGCCGGTGCCGGGAGGACCATGAAGGAGCACGCCCTTGGGGGGATCGACGCCGAGCCGCTCGAAGATCTCCGGATAGCGGAGCGGCAGCTCGACCATCTCGCGGAGCTGGTCGATCGTCGAGCCGAGACCGCCGAGATCGTCGTAGGTGACATCGGCGCGCCGCGCATCCTTCGCTTCCGTATATTCGGGACGAAGCTCGACCTCGGTGTTGCGGTCGATGTGGACGATCCCCTTGGGCATCGTCGAGACGACGGCGAGGCGGATCTCCTGCAGAGCATAGGCCGGCGCATAGAGCATCTTGCGCAGCTCGGGCGGCAGGTCCGAGCGGTCGACCTGCTGCTGGCCCGTGGTCGAGACGATGTCGCCGGCGGTGACCGGCTTCATATCGAAGCTGCGCTTGAGCGCATTGGCTGACCCCTGCAGGCGCAGATTCTTTTGCGCGGGCGCGAAGACGACGCGCTGCGCGGGCTTCGATTCGGCCTTGCTGATCGCGACATAATCGCCCGAGCCGATCTCGGCATTGGCGCGCTGGAGACCGTCGAGGCGAATGATGTCGAGCCCTTCGTCCTCGGGATAGGACAAGACCGCGCGCGCCGGCGTCGATCTCTTCCCGATGATCTCGATGACGTCGCCCTCGCTGATGCCCATCTCGTTCATCAGCGCCCGCGGCAATCGCGCAAGCCCGCGTCCGCTGTCCTCGGGACGCATCGTTGCGACCTGGAGCCGCTTGGGCTGTTCCACATCCGCCATAGGATCTCCCTTTTGTCCCCCGGGGGTAGATAAGAAGGCAGAACGGCGGTTACACGCCACGGGTCCAAAAAAAGCAAATTTATGGACCGGAGCGCGCGGAAAAGGCACGGAGCGTGGACAAAAAAAGGGCCGGTCCAAATGGGCCGGCCCGAAAGTTGTTAGGAGAGGATGCCTGAAAGGCGGGTCCTTCTTCGCAGATGCACAATTATTGTGCAAGTGCGAAGAGATATGCTATAGATGCAAAAATTGCATTCAGTCCCCGGAGGGACCACGTCTCACCTGAAGACCGTTGGGTGGTTCGTGCAGTGCGACATAGACAGGCGGCGAAATAACCATGATGGTCTGAGTCAGAGATGCGTAGATTACCCCCACTCACCGCGATCGAGGCTTTCGTGCAGGTCGCGCGGCAAGGATCGGTCAAGGCTGCGGCCGAGGCGCTGGCTTTGTCTTCGCCCGCGCTGACCCGCCGCATCCAGGCGCTCGAGCGCTTTGTCGGCCGGCCGTTGTTCGAGCGCCGGCATCAGGCGGTCGCGCTCAACCCCGACGGCGAGCGGCTGCTCGCCGAGATCGGGCCGTCGCTCGACGCGCTGGCGCTTGCGATGGAGCGCGCGACCGGTGAAGCCGCCTTGATCCGGCTGCGGCTTGCAGTGCTGCCATTGTTCGCGTCGCAGCGGCTGATGCCGCATCTCGCCGAGCTGCGCGTGCTCCATCCCGAGCTTCATATCGATATCGACACCGGCGCGCACAGCCTGGCACGACTTGACGAGGGCCTCGACGCGGTGATCGTTCTCGCCACCGATGTCGACGCGAGCCTCTATTCGCGAAGGATCGACAGCAACAAGATCCTCGCGATCGGGGCGCGCGACCTGCCTGACGGCGCAACGCAGATGACGGATCCGGCGCAGCTCGGCGGAGCGACCGTATTGCTGCACCGCGACATGGCCGAGACGTTCAATTATTGGCGCGAGGCGATCGGCATGGAGGACCTCCAGCCGGCAGCGATCGACCTGTTCGATTCCGGCCAGCTCATTCTCGATGCAGCCGCGCAAAACCTGGGCGTGGCGTTCATGCACGAAAGTCACCTCGTCGACGCCCGTGACGAACGGCTCGTCCAGCTCTTCGATGTCACGGTCGAGAGCCCCTACAGTTATTGGTTCGCCTGCCGGCGCTCGGCGCTGGCGCGGCGACCGGTGCGGCTCTTCCACGATTGGCTGTTCGACAAATTGCTCGACGACCCGCCCGCCGGGGCCGACCCTGCGCGGGCTAGCGGTTAAGCTCCAGGCTCAAGCCCAGTCGGCTGTGGCTGGACCCCGGGCGCACGCGGCCGGGGCTTGGTGCCTCAGGCGCGCAGGCTCGCTTTGACGATCTTGCCCGGCTTCTGCGGCGGCTCGCCCTTGGGCAACGCATCGACATGCTCCATTCCTTCGACGACATTGCCCCAGACGGTATATTGGCCATCGAGGAAGCGGGCGTCGTCGAAACAAAGGAAGAATTGGCTGTTGGCGCTGTTGGGGTTCTGCGCGCGCGCCATCGACGCGGTCCCGCGAACGTGCGGCTCGCGGCTGAACTCGGCCTTCAGATCGGGCCTTTTCGAGCCGCCCATGCCAGTCCCGGTGGGATCGCCGCCCTGGGCCATGAAGCCCGGGATCACGCGGTGGAACACGACATCGTCGTAGAAACCTTCCTCAACGAGTTCCTTGATCCGCTCGACGTGTCCAGGGGCGAGATCCGGGCGCAAGCGAATGACGACGTCGCCGCCGCTGTCGAGGTTGAGAACGAGGGTGTTGAGTTCGTCGGCCATGTTGTGTCTCCTATGCTCGGCGGCGATTTAAGCGGCGTACGCGATCTGCGCCACCCCTTCGGGCGTAGAAATGTCGACAGGCCCGGCGACACTTCTATAGGAGGACGCGAATTCGAGCCGGGTCGGTTCAGCCCCGGCCGCTTGTTGGTCACGAGCCGCTGTCGGCGCAAATGGAGAGGGCGATGAGCGAGAGCGATTCCGAAACGCCCGCCCCCCAGCAAAATGGGGACCAGCATGGCACCGGCCTGCCTTTCATCCAGACGACGCCGGTCGAAGGTCGGCTCGACAAGGATGACCGGCTGAAGCCCGAATTCGTCCGTGAAGTTGTCGAGAAAGTCGAGGCCGGCGATGACGCGGCCGCGCGCGCGCTGGTCGCGCCGCTGCATCCGGCCGATATCGCCGATCTGTTCGAGCTGGTCGATCGCGACGAGCGCCGCGCGCTTGCCGCCTCGCTCGCCGACCTGCTCAACCCGGACGTGATCGCCGAGATGAACGATTGGGTCCGCGAGGAGCTGATCGAGACGCTCGAGCCGCACCAGGTCGCCGATATCGCCGGCAAGCTCGAGACCGACGATGCGGTCGCGATCATCGAGGACATGGAGGAGGACGATCAGCGCGCGGTGCTGCGCGCGCTCGACCCCGATGACCGCGCCGCGATCGAGCAAGCGCTGACCTACCCCGAGGAATCGGCCGGCCGCCTGATGCAGCGCGACCTGATCGCAGTGCCCGAACATTGGACGATCGGGCAGATGATCGATTATCTCCGCGCGGGTAAGGATCTGACGACCGACTTCTGGGAAATCTACGTCGTCGATCCGCAGCATCG
>JAQGLH010000020.1 GCA_028293005.1 Alphaproteobacteria bacterium | reverse complement strand
CGGCTCCGGCCGCAACCACCAGCGCCACTATTCGACCCTCACCACACATCGCCGCGCCCTAGACGATTTTCGCGCGGGGGTGAAATGATCTGGGTGACCCGCGAGTCTAATTTCCTCCCTCGGTTTCCTGGGGAGGGGACCGCGTAGCGGGCGGGGATCCCTTGATGACGAAGACACCTCCTCCACCACCGTGCGTTGGTCCCCCGGCGCGAAATCGAGGGGAGGGAGGGGGAAGGCGGTGCTTCTTGCCGCGCGGCGCTCCAACCTCTAAGGGCTTCAGCCACTTATGACCCGGCTTTCACCCATCTCGATCGGCCCCGTCCGGATCGATGCGCCCGTCGTCCTCGCGCCGATGACCGGCGTCACCGACCGGCCGTTCCGGCGCATCGTCAAGACCTACGGCGCCGGGCTGACCGTGACCGAGATGATCGCCAGCCAGGCGATGATCCGCGAGACGCGCCAGTCGCTGCAGAAAGCGGCCTGGGATCCGGTCGAGGATCCGGTGTCGATGCAGCTCGCAGGCTGCGCGCCCGCCGAGATGGCCGAAGCCGCCAAGCTCAACCAGGATCGCGGCGCGGCGATCATCGACATCAACATGGGCTGCCCGGTCAAGAAGGTGGTCAATGGCGAGGCGGGATCGGCGCTGATGCGCGACCTCAAGCTCGCCGCCGCGATCATCGACGCGACCGTCAAGGCGGTGACGCTCCCGGTCACGCTCAAGATGCGCATGGGCTGGGATCATAATTCGCTCAACGCGCCCGAGCTTGCCCGCATCGCGCAGGATCTCGGCGTGCAGATGATCACCGTCCACGGCCGCACGCGCAACCAAATGTACAAGGGCGAGGCCGACTGGCGGTTCGTGCGCAACGTCAAGCAGGCGGTCACGCTCCCGGTGATCGTCAATGGCGACATCTGCTCGATCGACGATGTCGAAAGCGCGCTCGCGCAATCCGGCGCGGACGGTGCGATGATCGGGCGAGGGGCGTACGGCAAGCCTTGGCTACTCGGCCAGGTGATGCACTGGCTGAAGACCGGCGAGCGTCGGCCCGATCCGAGCATCACCGAGCAATATCATGTCATTGCGGGCCATTATGATGCGATGCTCAGCCATTATGGGCGTGAGATCGGCACCAATGTCGCACGCAAGCACATCGGCTGGTACACGCGCGGGCTGCACGGCTCCGCCGAGTTCCGCAATGCCTTCAACCAGGAGGCCGATGCCGATCGCGCGCGCGCGATGCTCGGCGACTTCTACGCGCCGTGGCTCGAGAGAGCCGCCGCCTAGAGTGGCTTTCCGGTCGGGCGCATTTTACCTGGCTGCTCGCAACACACGACAAACAAACGAAAACCTGCCACATAGCAAGTGGGGCATAGCCAGCGAGTCGAGGACCTTTCGTTGAAGCGAAGCGTCGAGCGCATCCCCTTGAGCGCTGAAGCGTGCCACTCCTGTTACCTGCTGTGTTTTTTAGGCCACATTCTTGTGGTAGGACGGCCACGTGAACGCCGAGGCGCCGACCATTTTTAGCGAGAAGCCCCGTTGGTGGCGACGGCTTTCGATCGCCCTCAGACGCAGCCCGTTCATTCCTTTGCTGGAGATAAGCGCGCTCGCCGCGCTGATCGCGATGATCGGAATCAGCTATTTCGTCCTGGCCGGGCAAAGCTCGCCGCAGCCGTTGCTGACTCCGCCGATGGTCGCGATGCTGCTCGTCGCGAACCTCGTCCCGGCGATGGCGCTGATGGTGCTCGCCGCGCGCCGGATTGCGATGCGCCGCGCCGCCGCGTCGCCGATCGGGGGGAGGGGACGACTCCACGTCCGGCTCGTCGCCTTGTTCTCGGTCGTCGCCAGCGTGCCGACGCTGCTCGTCGTGATTTTCGCGTCGATGCTGTTCCAGAGCGGGACCGATTTCTGGTTCTCGGACCGTGCCCGCGCGATGCTCGAGAATGCAGCGACGATCGCGCGCGAGGCGAACAAGCAGGAAGTCGAGCGCGTCGGCAAGGAAACCGAGACGATGGCGACCGATCTCGCCGGCTACCTCAGCCAATGGCAATTCGATAATCCGCAATTCGCGGAGAGCTTTGCGCGTCAGGTCTATTACCGCAACCTGTCCGAAGCGGTGATCCTCAACGTCGCCGCCAACGGCGGCATCCATTCGCTGGTGCTGGTCAATCCCTACGACCGCCCGCTCGACAAGGTCGTGACACCGCAGGTGATCGCCGAGCTCCGCGGCGGACGCACCAGGGTGCCGCTGCAGAGCAGCGACCGGATCGGCGCGGTCACGCGGCTGCCGATCGGCAATTCGACCTATGTCTATGCGGCGCGAGTGCTCGATCCGGAGATGACCAGCCAGCTCGGCCGCGCCGAAGCGGTGCTGGGTGATTATACGGCCTTGCTCGCGCGCTCGCGGACTTTGCAATTCCGCTTCAACGTCGCTTTGCTGGTGATCTCGCTGCTGATCGTCGGCCTCGCGATCTGGACCGCGCTCGCGCTCGCGGATCGGCTTGTCCGCCCGGTCGGGCAGCTGGTCGATGCCGCCCGCCGGGTCGCCGCCGGCGACCTCTCCGCGCGCGTGCCTGCATCGCGCGTCCATGACGAGGTCGGAACGCTCGGCAACGCCTTCAACCGCATGACGCGCCGCCTCGAGGAGCAGACCGGAGCTTTGGTCTCGGCCAACAACCAGCTCGACAGCCGCCGCACGTTCATCGAAGCGGTGCTGTCGGGCGTCACCGCCGGCGTCGTCTCGGTCGATCATGAGCGCCAGGTGCGTTTGATCAACAGCTCGGCCGAAGCCTTGCTCAAGACGAGCAATGCGATGGCGGTGGGCCAGAAATTGAGCGACCTCGCCCCCGAGCTCGACCGTCAGCTCGACAGCGATGCGCGCGAGGACATCATCCAATTCGCCTCGGGCGGCGAGCCGCGCACGCTCGCGGTCAAGCACGTCGAGGTGCAGGCCGGGCACGTCCTCACCTTCGATGACATCACCCAGCAGCTCGTCGACCAGCGGCGCGCCGCCTGGTCGGACGTCGCGCGCCGGATTGCGCACGAGATCAAGAACCCGCTGACTCCGATTCAGCTCGCCGCCGAGCGGTTGCAGCGCCGCTATGGCGCGGAGATCAAGTCGGATCCGGGCACCTTCGAGCGTCTGACCGGGACGATCGTCCGCCAAGTCGGCGATCTGCGCCGCATGGTCGACGAATTTTCGTCGTTCGCGCGGATGCCCAAACCGGTGTTCCGCGAGGAGGCGGTGGCCGAGATCGCGCGGCAGGTGCTGTTCCTGCACGAGGTCGCGCATTCCGAGATCGAGTTCGAGCTCGACGCGCCCGAGCCGCCGCTCAAATTGGTGTGCGACCGCCGCCAATTGGGCCAGGCGCTGACCAATGTCGTGAAGAATGGCGTCGAAGCCATTCAGCAGAAAAAGGAAGAAGGGGAGGCCGGCGCCCCCGCCGCGATCCGCGACAAGGTCATTGTCGCGCTCAGCCGGGAGGGCGACGTCTTGTGCATCGACGTGACCGACACCGGCATCGGGCTGCCCGCCGAGCGCCGGACCTTGACCGAGCCCTATATGACCACCCGCGCCAAGGGCACCGGCCTCGGCCTCGCGATCGTCAAGAAGATTGTCGAGGAGCATTTCGGCACGATTTCTTTCGACGATGCACCCGGTGGGGGCACCCGAGTGCGGATGCTATTCGACGCGGAGGCGTTGTCGCGGCTCGACAGCGCGGATCCGAACTATTCCTCAGATAGAGCGATAAACGGCTGATATTATGGCATTAGATGTACTCATTGTAGATGACGAGCAGGACATTCGCGAACTCGTCTCGGGCGTGCTCGAAGACGAGGGCTATTCGGCACGGACCGCGGCCGACAGCCGGCAGGCGCTCGCCGCGCTTGCCGAGCGGCGGCCGTCGCTGGTGTTGCTCGACGTGTGGCTGCAGGGCTCGAAGCTCGACGGGCTCCAGCTGCTCGAGGAGATCAAGCGCCGCGATCCGACCTTGCCGGTGCTGATGATCTCGGGCCACGGCAATCTCGACACGGCGGTCGCCGCGATCCGCCAGGGCGCGGCCGATTTCATTGAAAAGCCGTTCGAGGCCGGGCATCTGCTGCATCTCGTCAACCGCGCCACCGAGACCGACCGGCTGCGCCGCGAGAATGAGACGTTGCGCGCGCAGATCGGCCAGGAGACCGAGCTGACCGGCTCGAGCGTTGCGATCAATTCGGTCCGCGCGACGCTGAAGCGAGTCGCCGGCACCGGCAGCCGGGTGCTGATCAGCGGCCCGGCCGGCGTCGGCAAGGAAGTCGCGGCGCGCCTGCTCCATGACTGGAGTCCCCGCGTCAAGGCGCCGTTCGTGGTCGTCAGTGCCGCGCGGATGACCCCCGAGCGGGTCGAGGAGGAATTGTTCGGGGTGGAGGAGGGGGAC
>JAQGLH010000002.1 GCA_028293005.1 Alphaproteobacteria bacterium | reverse complement strand
CCTCGCGCCCAGTCTCCGATATGGTCGAAAGGTATAAGACGATCATAAAGGGGGTTGAGGATGACGATCAGAGTCGTCGGCAGCGGGATTGGACGGACGGGCACATAGTCGCTGCACCAGGCGCTCGAGCGGCACGGCTACGGCCAATGCTTCCATATGAACGAGCTGATCGCCGATCCGAGCAAGATGCCCGCCTGGATCGCGACCGCCGACGATCCCTCGTCGACCGATTGGAACGAGCTTTTCGCAGGTTATAATTCCACGGTCGACTGGCCGGCCGCCGCTTATTGGCGCGAACTCGCCGATCATTATCCCGACGCGAAGGTCATCCATACGGTGCGCGATCCGCAGCGCTGGTTCGACAGCACCCAAGCGACGATCTTCAGCCCGGCGATGCTCGAGAAGATCCCGCCGCTGATGCTCGAGATGTGCACCAGGATCGTCTACTCGCTGTTCGATGGGCGCATCCACGATCGTGATCATGCGATCTCGATCTACGAGCAGCATACGAAGACGGTGATCGACACGATCCCGGCCGACCGCCTGCTGGTGTTCGATGTGCGCGACGGTTGGGAGCCGCTGTGCCAATTCCTGGGCCATGACATCCCCGACGAACCCTTTCCCCGCGCGAACGACGTCGAGGAGCTGTGGGACAATGTCGAAAAAATGACGGCGGGCCCGCGGCAGCACGCGGCGCATTAGATCTTCGATCGCATGGCCGCTGGATCAGCGGCCAAGGTGCTTCGCCTTCATCCTAATCGACGTTCGTCCCTGCCGTCAGATCGTGTGCTGCACCACGGCGAACGGCTGTGCGCCGTAGATGTCGCGCTTCCAATTCTTGGTGACCAGCACATAGTCGCCGACCTTAGCCTCGGCGAACAAGGCGGCCGCGAATTCGTCGGGAAGGCCGATGCAGCCGTGGGTGGCATATTCGTCCCTGATCTCTTCGGTCGAATGGAGCGAGATCCCGTCGTTGGTGAGCCGAAGCATATAGGGCATCGGCGCGTCGTAGAGGTTCGAGACATGGTGGCGCTTGCGCTGCAGGATCGGATAGATTCCGGTCGGGGTCGGCTTGTCGTCGGCGCCATAGATCATCGACGAGCGCCCGATCTCGACGCCGCCGCGATAGACGTAGACGTACCGCCACTCGAGGTCGACCACGACCGTCAGCGGGCCGTTCCGCACTCCGTCCGCGTTCCACGCATAATCGCCCGGCCGGATCGGAGCGTCGAGCGAAAGCGGCGAGACGACGGCAAACACGGGCTTCGCCGGCGCTGTGGCGCGGATCGGTGCGAGCGCGGCGCGCGGCGCGATCGGCGGCGCTGCTGCGATCATCACGGGCGCTTCGATGCGTGCCGAAACGGGAGGCGGCGCGGGCGATGCCAGCAGCGCGAGCAGAAGCGCGCCGGCCAGCGCATTGAGCGCCATTCCATTCTTCCGTCGGTTGAGCATGTGCGGCATCACCAAGGTTGTTGAGCGTGGATCTGCAATTTATGGACAGGGCCGCTCTCTGGCTATGGCCGAGCATCGCCTATCCTCGGCGTGTTTCGGTTCGGGACGATCGGGACGGTCCTGATTGAGAGGGTGGGAAGGGAGCTTTGAGCGAAGATCATGGCGCTGACCCTCTATTATCATCCGTTCGCTTCCTTCTGCCAGAAGGTGCTGATCGCGTTGTACGAGAACGACGTCGCGTTCGAGCGGCGGATGATCGACCTGGGCGATCCTGCGCAGCGCGCCGAATTGAGCCGGCTCTGGCCGCTGGCCAAGTTCCCGGTGCTGCGCGATGCCGCGAAAGACGTCATCCTGCCCGAGTCGAGCCTCATCATCGATTATCTCGGCCGCCATCATCCCGGCCCGGTCCGGTTGATCCCTGACAACGCCGAGGATGCGCGACGCGTGCATCTCTGGGATCGCCTGTTCGACAATTATGTCGCGACGCAGCTCACCAAGGTGGTCACCGACCGCTTCCGCAAGGAAGGCCGCAGCGATCCCGATGGAGTCGAGCATGCGAAAGCCACGATCGCGACCGCCTACGGCATGATCGACGAGCAGCTGGGAGGCGGCGGCCGCTGGATCGCAGGCGACAGCTTCACGCTCGCCGATTGCGCCGCCGCGCCGGCGCTCTTCTATGCGAACATCGCGGTCCCGTTCGAACGCCACGAAGCGCTGTCCGCTTATTATCAGCGGCTGCTGGCGCGCCCTTCGTTCGCGCGCGTGATCGACGAAGCACGGCCCTACCGCGCGCTCTTCCCGCTCGAATGGCCGGCGGCCTATTGAGCCGGGATCGCGAACCCCGTCGCCATGGCTTCAGAAACAAGGCGGACGGTTCGCCAAGCTCGCCGCGAACGGATCTGCAAAGGCCGTACATGCGCGAAGATGACAACCGAAGAGTGGCCGGGGAGGGAAGAAGCGATAACCTCTGTTAGTGCATCCGCCGCAGTGATGTCCTAGGCGCCGAAGCCGACGACAGGAGGAGCAATGCCATGTCTCCGGCAAGCGGCGGCGGCCCCACCATTTTTCTCCCGCTGCTGTTGATCTGCATCATCGGCGCCGCGGTCATCATCGGCGCCTTTTATGCACGCCGGAAGGGCCGTCTGCGCAGCCGCGCAGCGATCGTCGCCATCGTCCTGCTCGTGGTGCTGCTTGCGTTCGTGGCTTG
>JAQGLH010000387.1 GCA_028293005.1 Alphaproteobacteria bacterium | reverse complement strand
GCGGAACCAGTTGCATTGATGTCCGCTGAGTTCACGGAGGTGAGCCCGTGGATGACCAGCAGACCAAGCTGACCGAACAGGAACAGGCCGAAGTCGAAGAGCATAGCGCGCCCGCGGCTAGGGTGGTGCATGCCGCCGTCTCCAAGCAGGGCGACGACGAGCTCGATCGTCCTGCCTCTTCTTTACTGTGGTCGGCGGTCGCGGCAGGCATCGCGATCATGGCTTCGGTATCGGTGAGCGGAGCCTTGCACCATTATCTTCCGGATGCGCCGTGGCGGGAGGCGGTGGTGGCATGGGGTTATCCGGTCGGCTTCCTGATCGTCGTTCTCGGCAGGATGCAGCTCTTTACCGAGCAGACCATCGTCGCCATCCTCCCGCTCGCGCGCGAAACCAGTCTCGCCAACCTGGCCCGCGTTGCTAGACTTTGGGCGATCGTCTTCATCGGCAATATGGCCGGAACGGCAGCGGTGGCGGCGTTGGTGGCGTTCGGCCACGTGCAGTCGCAAGAGATATTGGCCGGGATGATTTCGGTCTCCGCCAAGCTTCTCGAACGCAATGCTTTCGAGACCCTTATGCAAGCCGTCCCGGCGGGATTCATCATCGCTTCGGTCGCGTGGATCCGGTCCGCGGAAAATCAGACCGCTTTCTGGGTCGTGCTGGTCCTGACCCTGGCCATCAGCCTGTGCGGCTTCGCCCATGTCGTCGCGGGAGCAGCGGAAGCCTATCTGCTGCTGTGGACCGGGGTCGCCGACCTCCATTGGGTTTTCTTCGGGTTCATCCTGCCTGCGCTGCTGGGGAACATCATCGGCGGCACATTGCTCTTCGCTTTCCTGGCGCATGCCCAGGTGAGCCGGGAGATCTAGGCGGGTCGTCCGCCCGCACAAGTCATGGAAGCTGCCGCTGATCTTGGCCGCGCCCGAGGCTTGCCGCTGCGGTCGCTTGACATGCGAGGGGAGGGCTGATTATATAACCAATAGGTTAAATAGGATATCCTAGTCATGCAGGCCGATCCTCTCAGCGCCACCTTCGCCGCACTTGCTGATCCGACCCGGCGAGCAATCCTCGCGCGCCTGAGCGAAGGCGAAGCCTCGGTCAACGAACTGGCCGCTCCCTTCGCGATGAGCCTGCCGGCGGTGTCGAAGCACCTCAAGGTGCTCGAGAGCTCGGGCCTGATCAGTCGCGGCAAGCAAGCGCAATGGCGGCCTGCGAGGCTGGAGCCGATGGCGATGAAGCCGGTGGCCGACTGGGTCGGCCAATATCGCAAATTCTGGGACGCGAGCTTCGACCGGCTCCACAGCTATCTGAAGTCCGTCCAGCAGGAAAAAGACGATGCGCCCCGCAATTGAGCCCATGGCGGCGGACCAGGAAGCGGGGAGCCGACCCCGGCCGGCGCTTCACCTTCGGCGCGTGTTCGATGCGCCGCGCGAACTGGTGTGGCTGGCATGGACGCGCCCCGCAATGGCGCTCAATTGGCTCGGCCCGGTAGAGTGGCCGGCGGTCGAGGTGACGCAGGATCTGCGGGTCGGCGGCGCGTGGAGCGCATTGCTCAAATCGGCGCATGGTGACGAGACACTTCGGCAGGGCGGCGTCTATCGCGAGATCGACCCGCCGAACCGGCTCGTCTTCACCTTCAAATGGGGCGATCATCACGAAGATGGGGCGCCGGTGGACACCATCGTCACGGTCGTTCTGACCGAAATCACCCCCGACCGCACCTTGATGGAATTCACCCATCAGCATCTCAAGTCGTCCGACAGCGCAAGGGGTCACCGCGACGGGTGGACCAGCAGTTTTGAACGCCTCGGCCATTGGCTCTCGGACCAGGCGCAGCAGGAGAAATCAGCATGAAATTGGTCAACAACCTCGTTTTCAAGGGTAATTGCCGGGAGGCGTTCGAACATTATGCAAAAGTGCTCGGCGGCGAGATCAAGGCGATGTTCGCGTTTAGCGCCGCTCCGGACGGAATGCCGGTCGACGAGCAAAATCGTGACATGATCATGCACGCGTGGCTGCAGATCGGCGACCAGGCCATCATGGGCTGTGATGCGCCGCCGGCCTATCAGCAGGAGATGGGCGGTTTCAGCGTCGCCTTCCATTCTGACGACGCGCAGGAGGCCAAGCGCGTCTTTGATGGGCTCGTCGACGGGGGAAAGACGGCGATGCCGTTCGGCTCCACCTTCTGGTCCCCCGCGTTCGGCATGCTCACCGATCGGTTCGGCACGCCCTGGATCGTCAACACCAATCCACCCGCAGGCTGGACACCGGACGGCGCATGACGAGCCGCGCCATGATATTGACGGGCCGCGTCCTGAGCGGCTTCGTCGCATTGTTCATCCTCGGTGCGTCGGCGGCGCCGAAGCTGCTCGGCATGCCCGTTGCGGAGCAGACTTTGGCGGCGCTCGGCTGGCCGCCCGGTTATGCCGTGATGATCGGCCTGATCGAGGTCATTGCAACTTTGCTCTATCTGGTTCCCAGGACGAGCCTGCTGGGCGCGCTGGTGATGACGGCGTTGCTCGGCGGCGCAATAGCCACCCATGTCCGCGCCGGCAGCCCGTTGTTCAGCCACACCTTGTTCGGCGTCTATCTTGGCCTTTGCCTGTGGGGCGGTCTGTGGTTGCGCGATCCCGCATTGCGCGCGCTCCTGCCGTACAGAAAAAAGCCGGTGTCTGCGGCCTCGGCGGCGCCCGACTTGGGGATCCCACCAGCTTGAAAGACGGTGTGCGATGCTCATTCCCGCAGATCAGGGTGAAGAGGTGAAGTGTGACGAGCGTTAAGCAATGTCTCTGGTTCGAGCGCGATATGGAGGCGGCGGTGCGGTTCTACACGTCGCTCGTGCCGGGCTCGTCGATCGGAATGATGAGCGCCATGCGAACGGAAGATGCCGGCGCGAGCATCGGCATCGCTCATTTCATGATCGGCGACCAGCATTACATGGCGATCGAAGGCGGTCCGCTGGATCCGTTCAATCATAGCTTCTCGATCATGGTCGGCTGCGACGATCAAAGTGAAATAGACAGGCTGTGGGACTCTTTGAGCGAGGGCGGTTCGACCGAACGCTGCGGCTGGCTGAAGGACCGCTGGGGGCTGTCCTGGCAAATAGTGCCTTCGGTTCTGGGCGAGCTGATGAGCGGACCGGACCGAGCGAGCGCCCGCCGCGTGTCTGAAGCGATGCGGAGCATGGGCAAGTTCGACATAGCCGAGCTGCGCCGCGCTGCGGCGACGGAATGAAGGCACATTCGAACGTGTCGCCAGACGATCGTGATCTCGCCGCGAGGAGGCCGGAACGGCAGCGGTGGCGGCGTTGGTGGCGTTCGGCCACGTGCAGTCACACGAGATATTGGCCGGGATGATTTCGGTCTCCGCCAAGCTTCTCGAACGCAATGCTTTCGACACGCTGATGCAAGATCCGTCTCCCCCCTCCAGCAGCGCTCATAGCCACGGCCTAAGGGCCGGGATCCGGATCCTCGGCTTTCGAATTGGGTTTCAGCGGAGAGAGTATCCATAAAGTGGCGATCGTAAAGACGGAGAGGACGACGGCAACATCATAGCTGCCCAGGCCGACGGCCGACCCCATCGCGCCGGTCGTCCACAGGCTCGCTGCCGTCGCCGTTCCCTTGACGCTGTCCTTGAGCCGCAGGATCGCTCCGCCGCCGATAAATCCCATCCCGGTGATCAGGCCCTCCATGATCCGAGCCATGGCTTCCGGTTCCGCGCCAAATCGGGCTTCGGCCGCTTGGATGAAGCCGCAGCTCGCCACGGCGACGAGAGGAAAGGTGCGGATGCCGGCGCTTCGCTCCTCCTTCTCCCGATTCCACCCTATCGGCAGCGCCAGGAGGTAGGCGACGGTCAATGCCACGACGTGCGGCAGGAGATCGAACGAGCTTAACGACGCTATTTCCGGCATGCCAACTCCTCGGCGGGTGGATGGGCGCCGGTAGCAGTCTCAAGGTCTCTTCGGTAGCGGTGCGGAGCCTCGACCGAGAAGGTGGCATCCCTTGATGCCTGCCCCTATGTCGGCCGCATGATCTTCAACCAAATCGATCGGTGGATTGGCAAGACGCTGTTCGTCCCGCCGATCATCAAGCTCTGCCAGCTTACGCGCCAGAGCCAGTTCGCCATATCGCGGCTGTTCTGGTTCATCGCAGCCCTGGACGGCTTCTACCGTGCGGAGACGCTGTTCGGATCCGTCCTATGGGGTGGCATGAGCGTCTTCATGATGATCACCGCCTCTCAGCGGGCCGACAATCCGACAGTGAGCTTCATGTTCTTTCGCATGCTCGCTCTGATTTTCCTGGCCTTCGACTTGCTAAAAGGCGCTACGACTGGTGCGTGGGCCGGCGCTGAGTTTTGGATATTCGTGCTGATCGCGGAATACGCAGCCACGATCCGCACCGTTCCACCGAAAGAGACGTCGAAGCTTGCGGCAAAGGCCCCTGCAGCGAAATAGGCGGCGTCAGGGACGATGACAACGAGCCGGCGAGGTAGGCGGGCAGACGCGCTGTTCCAGATCGAGGGACGGACGAGGATGATCGCGTCTGGTTCATCCTTGGTGAGGGTGAAGAGCAGACCATTGATGAAGGTTGGCTCAGCTTTTCGGGACGAGTCCGCGCTTTTGGCGAATCACGAGAATCGCTTGGCTTGCACCGAGAAGGACCGCCAACGACGTGATGCCGCCGCGAAAGACGGTTAGCGATAGCTGCTCCCCGGGTAGAAAGATCGAGCCAACTGCGATGCCAGCCAGAACGAGGGAGCTCAGAAGCAAACGTCGGGCGAAGCCCCCCAACAAATCCGTGCGATGTTTCGGCGCGCTCACGCCTATCGCGATATAGGCGGGCACAAACAGGATGAGCGGCGCGAGAAA
>JAQGLH010000376.1 GCA_028293005.1 Alphaproteobacteria bacterium | reverse complement strand
GAGCCGACCAACCACCTCGATCTCGCCGCGATCGAGTGGCTCGAGGATTGGCTTGGCCGCTACACCGGCGCGTTCATCGCGATCAGCCACGACCGGACCTTCCTCACCCGCTTGACGCGCTCGACCTTGTGGCTCGAGCGCGGCCAGATCCGCCGAGCCGAGATCGGCTATGGCGGCTTCGATGCCTGGACCGAACGCGTTTACGACGAGGAAGCGCGGGCGGCCGAGAAGCTCGATGCGACGTTGAAGATCGAGATGCACTGGCTGCAGCGCGGAGTCACCGGGCGGCGCAGGCGCAATCAGGGGCGGCTTGCCAAGCTCCAGCAGATGCGCGCGGCGCGGGCCGCGATGCTCGGGCCGGCCGGCACCGCCGGCCTTGGCCTCGAGAATGACGACGTGAAGACCAAGATGGTGATCGATGCCGAAAAGGTCACCAAGCGGTTCGGCGAGCGTGCGATCATCAAGGATTTCTCGCTACGAATCCAGCGCGGCGACCGGATCGGCATCGTCGGCGCGAACGGCACCGGCAAGACCACCCTGCTCAAGCTGCTGACCGGCGAGATCGAGCCGGACGAAGGCCGCGTGCGTCGCGCGAAGACCCTCGATGGCGTGATCATCGACCAGCAGCGCAAGCTGCTCGATCCCGCCAAGAGCGTGCGCGACGTGCTCGCCGACGGCGGCGACTGGATCGAGGTGCGTGGGGACAAGAAGCACGTCCAAGGCTATCTCAAGGACTTTCTGTTCGAGCCGGGGATGATCGACGCGAAGATCGGCAGCCTTTCGGGCGGCGAGCGCTCGCGCCTGCTGCTGGCGCGTGAGTTCGCGCGGCGGTCGAACCTGCTCGTGCTCGACGAGCCGACCAATGACCTCGACCTGGAGACGCTCGATCTGCTCCAGGAAGTGATCGCCGATTATGACGGCACGGTGCTGATCGTCAGCCACGACCGCGACTTTCTCGATCGGACCGTGACGATCACGCTCGGCCTCGACGGCTCTGGCCAGGTCGATATCGTCGCCGGCGGTTATGAGGATTGGCAGCGCAAGCGGCAGCCGCGCAACGCGGCGCCCAAGGCTGCGGCGCAGGCGAGACCCGCCGCAACGCCCGCGCGTCGGCCGACCAAGCTCAGCTACAAGGATCAGCGCGACTACGACCTGCTCCCTCAGCGGATCGAGGCGATCGACGCGGAGATAGCATCGAACGAAGCTGTGCTGGGGGATCCGGACCTCTACACGCGCGATCCCAAAAGCTTCGCCGCCTTGACCGAGAAGATCGATGCGGCACGCGCCGAACGCGCCGCCGCCGAGGAGCGCTGGCTCGCGCTCGCCGAGATGGTCGAGGCGCTCGGCGTCTGACGTCGCGAAGCGGCGAAAATCGCGTTGAAGGAAAGCCTCGGGTGCGACGGCGACCTGTTCCTCCGCCGTTCCCGCTTGCGCGCACGGGGAGAGGTGCCCGCGGCCTACGCTCAGCTGCCGCGCGCGCCGTCAAGATGGTTGCGGATCTGCGCGTTGGCGGGTGCGGCGCGCGCCGCGCTTTCCAGCAAAGCCAGGCCCTGCGCCTTGTCCTTGCCGCTCTTGAACAGCAGCCATCCCAACGTGTCCGCGGTGGCGGGATTGCCGCGGTCGAGCAGCCAGGCTTTCTTCGCCAGCGGCAGCGCCCGTTCGATCTCGCCCAGCTCCGAATAAGCCCAGGCAAGGTTGTTGAGCATGACCGCATCACGGTCGCCAAGCCGCCTCCTGAGGTCCTCGTAGATGGCAATTGCGCCGGACCATTGGCGCGCCTCGATATAGCCGCCCGCGACGAGCAATAATGCCGAGACGTTGCGTGGATTCTGCTCGAGGAACAAGGTCAGAACCTTTCCGGCCGCCTCGTTCTGGCCGGAATATTGCAGCGCCTCGATCATCCGCATCGCGGTGGGCTCGGTGAAAGCGATGTTGGCGGCCTTGCGATATTGATCGGCGGCTTCGGCGAAGCGGCCCTGGATACCCAGCGCGTCGCCGACGAGCAGGTGCGAATCGGGCGCGCCGGGATTGCGCGACTGCAGCGCACGTGCTCGCTCGAGCGCTTCATCGCCAAGCCCCGCCGAAAGCAGCCCGCGGATCAGATCGACCTGCGCCGAGGCATCGTCTGGCGCGGCGGCCGCTTCGGCGCGCAACGTCGCGAGCCGCACCGGATCGGCCGGCGGGCCGAGCACGCCGGAGCCGCGGGTCTGCGGCTGCGCGGCGCGCGTCAGATAGGCCGAGGCGGCGGAGGCATTGCCCAGCCGGGCGAGCGCATGGCCGATCAAGGCCAGCGAATAAGTGTCGGCATCCGGGCGGTCCGCGAGCGGCCGAAGCGTCGCGACGACCGCGGCGGCATCGCCTGTCCGCCATTGCCCCGCGGCGAGCAGCCAGCGCGCCTTGAGATTGTCAGGCTGGATTTCGACGAGGTTCTTGAGACGCGATACCGCCTGGTCCGGATTGCCCGTTTGCAGATCGATCGCGGCGGCCAGCAACATCGTCGCAGGCTGATCGTCCAGCTTGCCATGCGTGCGCTGGTAGAGCGATCGGGCAAGCGTGAAGTTGTGCGCTCGCGCGGCGAGCATCGCCTGCAGGTAGAAGGCCATCGGCTCGTTGCTCGACAGCGACAATATATTGCGTGTCTCGGCGAGCATCGCCTGCGCCGCGCCCATGTCGCCGAGCGTGATCGCGCGCTCGAGGCGTGCGGTGACATCATCGTCATCGATCTCGATCGCACGGTCGAACCAGGGGAGCGCCGCGCGCAGGCCATATTGACTGCGGGTGAGCTCGCCGCGCAGCGTGATCGCCTCGACGCTTCGGCGGTTGGCGGCGACGGCCCTGTCCGCCGCTTGCAGCGCTCCGGCCATCTCGCCGCCGGAGCGGCGGAAGCGAGCGATATCGGTCCACAGGCCCGCATCCTGCGGCGCCAGCGCCAGCGCGGCATCGAATGCGGCGGCGGCGGCGGCCCGATCTCCGGTCTCGGCAAGCGCGCGGCCGCGCATCCTTTCGGCATAGGCGCCGGAGGCGCCGTTCAATTCCTCGAGCGCCTCGTCGCCGCGGTCTTGAAGCAGCAGCGCATGCGCCATCAGCGGCCGCGTTTCGGTGCGTGCGACGCCGAGCGCGCGGGCGCGCTCGATCTCGGCCTGCGCGGCAACGCCGTCGCCGAGCGCCAGATAGGTGCGCGCCTGCAGGATACGCGCCGCGCGATTGCGCGGATCGGCCTTGATCGCGTTGAGCAGTTCGATGCGCGCGGTGCGCGCGTCGCCCTCAGCGAGCGCCGCTTCTCCGCGCCGGAAGGCGTCGCCGAAGCTCGCCGGTGCGTTCGAGCAGGCGGCGACCAGCAGGGCCAAGAGAAGCCCGCCGCGTCTCACGGCTGCAGGTCATATTGCTTGAGCAGATCGTAAAGCGTCGGCCGGCTGATGCCGAGCAGCTTGGCGGCGCTCGAGATATTGTTCTCGGTCCGCGCCAGCGCCTGGCGGATCGCCTTGCGGTCGGCCTCCTCGCGCGCCGCCTTCAGGTTGACCGCCAGCACTGCTTGCCCGCCGTTGCCGAGATCGAGATCCTCGGCGGTGATCAGCTGGGCATCGGCCATGATCACCGCGCGCTTCATCCGGTTCTCGAGCTCACGGACATTGCCTGGCCAGCCCCAATTCTCGATCGCGCTGAGCGCGCCGGGGGCGAAGCCCTTGACGTGCGGGTTCATCTCGGCGGCGAAGCGCGACAGGAAATGCTTGGCGAGCAGGGCCGGATCGCCATGCCGTTCGGCCAGGCTCGGAATGCGCACGACGATCTCGGCGAGGCGATAATAAAGGTCCTCGCGGAACGTGCCCGCCGCGATCATCTCCTCCAGATTCTGGTGGGTGGCACAGACGATGCGCGTGTCGACGGCGATCGGGCGGCGGCCGCCGATCCGCTCGATCACCCTTTCCTGCAGGAAGCGCAAAAGCTTGACCTGAAGCGGCAGCGGGATGTCGCCGACCTCGTCGAGGAACAGGGTTCCGCCATGGGCCATTTCGATCTTGCCCTCGGTGGTCTTGATCGCCCCGGTGAAGGCGCCCTTTTCGTAGCCGAACAATTCCGCCTCGAGCAGATTTTCGGGGATGGCGGCGCAGTTGATCGCGACGAAGCCGCCGCCGCGGCGCCGGCTGGTGCGATGGACGCCGCTGGCGAGCAATTCCTTGCCGGTGCCGGATGCGCCGAGCAGCATCACCGAAACATCGGTATTGGCGACGCGCTCGATGGTGCGGGCGACCTTGGTCATTTCCGGCGCGGCGGTGATCATCGAGCCGAGCACCTTGCGGTCGTCGCCGACCTTGCTTTCGAGCCGGCGATTCTCTCCCTCCAGCTCGTGCAGCTGGAAGGCGCGGCGGACGATCAGGCCGAGCTGGTCGATGTCGACCGGCTTCTGATAGAAATCATAGGCGCCGGAGGCGATCGCCCTTAGCGCGCTGTCGCGAGCGCCGTGCCCGGA
>JAQGLH010000334.1 GCA_028293005.1 Alphaproteobacteria bacterium | reverse complement strand
CGGCTGACGAGGCGGGCTTGGCGCCGCGCCGTTGCGCTGCCACACCTTCCGTCCGCCCACCCAGGTCTCGAGCACCTGTGTCGTCCGGATCTGCTGCGGGGTCGCACCCGTGGCGAAGATGTCGCGGTCGATGAACAGGAAGTCGGCGAGGTGGCCGCGTTCGAGCGTTCCGAGCCGGCTTTCGGCCATGCCGGCGAACGCGCCGCCGGTGGTGAAGGCGGCGAACGCCTGCTCGAGCGAAAGCTTTTGCTGCGGCAGCCAGCCGCCCGGCGGCTGGCCGGACGCATCCTCGCGGCTGATCGCTGCGGCAAGGCCGGCGAACGGGTTGGGGGATTCGGCCGGAAAGTCCGATCCGAACGCGAGCGGCACGCGGTTCTGCAGCATGCTTCGCCACGCATAGGCGCCGCCGAGCCGCTCGGGCCCCAGGCGCGCTTCGGCCATCTTCCAGTCGGAGGTCGCATCGACCGGCTGCATCGAGGCGATCGTGCCGTTGCGTGCGAAGCGCGGCAGATCGGTGGGATCGACGATCTGGGCATGCTCAATCCGCCAGCGTCGGTCGCCGCCGTAGGTGCCGGCCAGCTCTTCGATCGCGTCGAGCACCTGGCGATTGGCGGCGTCGCCGACGGCGTGGACCGCGACCTGGAAGCCGTCCATCGCGGCGCGGCTCATCAAATTCTTGAGCGCCGCATCGTTGAGCAACGGCAGGCCGCGCTCGCCAGGCGCGTCGCGATAATCCTGGTTCAGCCACGCGCCGCGCGAGCCGAGCGCGCCATCGGCATAGAGTTTGACGCCGACCATGCGCAGCCTGCCGCCGTAGAGCCACGGCGTCGGACCGGCGCCTGCGATCGCAAGCGCCGCATCGACGCCGTCCGCATAGGAAATGATCCGAAACGCCAGCCCGCCGCGATCCCCGGCGCGGCGCATCGCGTTCCAGTCGTTGGATGTCGTCCCCATGTCGGCGACGGTGGTGAGGCCGTTGCTCAGCGCGAGCTCCTGCGCCTTCGCGAAGGCCTGGTCGGCGATCCGCGGCAGCGGCAGCGGCACAGCCTTCTGGATCAGCGCCATCGCGCTGCCGACGAAGACGCCGCTCGGCTGCTTGCCGGTTCGCTCGATGCGGCCGCCTGCGGGCGCCGTGGTGCCCGCGCCGATTCCCGCTTCCTTCATCGCCGCGCTGTTCGCCCAGCCGGCGTGGCCGTCGATGCGCTCGAGCCAGACCGGCCGCGCGGACGCGACGGCATCGATCTCGGCCGCCGTCGGGAAGCGGCCGAGCGCCCAGCGTTCCTGGTTCCAGCCGCGGCCGACGATCCAGCGCGGGCTCGGGTTCGAGGCTGCGAAGGCGGCGATCCTGGCCTGGGCCTCGGCAAGCGAATTGGTCTCGGTGAGGTCGAGCTGCAGCGCCTGGAAGCCGACCGCCATCACGTGGCCGTGCGCGTCGATGATGCCCGGGATCATCGTCCGGCCGCGGCCGTCGAGCCGGAACGACGGACGCTCGGGCCGCTTGTCCTTGCGTGCCAGCAATGACTTGACCGTGCCGTCGTCGTCGACGAGCAGACCGGTAAAGCGGATCAGCGCCCCGCCGCGATCGAGCGTATAGCCGTTGACGTTGTCGACCAGCGTGTCCGCCGCGGCAGCGTGCGCGCACAACAAGGCGGCGACCGCCGCCAGCCAGTGCTTCACCTGGTCAACCTTCGGATCAGCGAGGACGTATCCTGGCGCGATCCCCCCATCGCCTGGACGTCGGCATAGAATTGGTCGACCAGAGCCGTGACCGGCAGCGCGACGCCGTTGCGGCGCGCCTCGTCGAGTGCGATCCCGAGATCCTTGCGCATCCAATCGACCGCGAAGCCGAAATCGAACTTGCCAGCGTCCATCGACTCCCAGCGGTTGACCATCTGCCAGCTCTGTGCCGCGCCGCCCGAAACGGCATCGAGCACCTTGGCGGTGTCGAGCGCCGAGGACTTGGCGAAGGCGAGCGCCTCGGCGACGCCCTGAAGCGCACCGGCAATCGCGATCTGATTGACCATTTTGGTGAGTTGGCCTGAGCCACTCTCACCAATATGGACGATTCTCGCCGAATAGCATTGCATCACCGGCATCGCTGCCGCGATCGCGTCGTAGGTACCGCCGCACATCACCGACAGCTTGCCCTGCTCCGCGCCGGCCTGTCCGCCCGATACCGGTGCGTCGACGCAGGCGATGCCGAGCTGCGCGCCCTGCTCCGCCAGCTTGCGCGCGACAAGCGCCGAGATGCTGGTGTGATCGATATAGAGGCTGCCGTCGCGCATGTTGCGGAACGCACCGTCGGCACCGATCGTCACGTCCTCTACGTCCGCATCCCTGCCGACGCAGGAGACGACGATGTCGGCATTGCCCGCTGCGGCGGCGGGCGTCGCAGCCGTGCTTCCGCCATATTGAGCGACCCAGTCATGGGCCTTCTCGGCGGTGCGATTGTAGACCGTCAGGCTGTGACCCGCGGCGGCGAGGTGGCGGGCCATCGGGGCGCCCATCACACCCAGCCCCAGAAATGCGATCCGTGCCATGACTGGCGCATAGGCATAGATTGCGCGCGATGCCAGATGCCTCGGCGACATGATTCGGGAGCCTGATCCTGAAGGCGGCGATTCAGGGCCGCGAGGTGACATCAGATCACGCCCGAGTTCACGATTGTTGCGGTCATGGGCTTTGGCCCTTAAGCCGTGCGCATGGCCAGTCCCGCACCCGCTCCGGACCTTCCCGTCACTCTCGCCGACATCCGCGCCGCCGCGCGGCGGATCGAGGGCGCGGTGGTGCGCACCCCGACAATGCGCAGCGGCACCTTGTCGGAGCTGACCGGCGCGAACGTCTATCTCAAGTTCGAGAATTTGCAGTTCACCGCCGCGTATAAGGAACGCGGCGCGCTCAACACATTGCTGCTGATGGACAAGGCGACCCGCGAGCGCGGCGTCATCGCCGCATCGGCCGGCAACCATGCGCAGGGGCTCGCCTACCACGGCGCGCGGCTCGGGATTCCGGTGACTATCGTGATGCCGACGCCCACTCCCACGATCAAGGTGATGCAGACCGAGGGGCACGGCGCGACGATCGTGCTGCACGGCGAGACCTTCGACGACGCGTTCAGGCATGCGCTCGAGCTCGCCCAGGCGCGCAGCCTCACTTTCGTCCACCCGTTCGACGATGCCGAGGTGATCGCCGGGCAGGGCACGGTTGCGCTCGAGATGCTCGCCGACGCGCCGTCGATCGACACGATGATCGTTCCGATCGGCGGCGGCGGGCTGATGTCCGGCATCGGCATCGCCACGCGCGCGCTGTGGCCGCACATCGAGCTCGTCGGCGTCCAGGCCGAGCTCTACCCGTCGATGTACTGCCGGCTGGGGGGGCACGATCTGCCGTCGTCGGGCGACACGATCGCAGAAGGCATTGCGGTCAAGGAGCCGGGCCGGCTGACCGCCGAGATCCTCGCCCGGATCGTCGACGAGATATTGCTCGTCCCGGAAGCCGAGATCGAGACCGCGGTGAGCCTGTTCCTGCAAATCGAGAAGACTGTGGTCGAAGGCGCCGGCGCGGCCGGCCTCGCCGCTCTGCTGGCGCATCCCGAACGCTTCAAGGGCAAGACGGTGGGCCTGATCCTCACCGGCGGCAACATCGACACGCGGCTGCTCGCCAACGTGCTGCTGCGCGATCTCGTCCGCTCCGGCCGCCTCGCGCGGCTGCGCATCCAGCTCCAGGACCGGCCCGGCGCGCTCTATGCGGTGGCGCGGCTGTTCGACAAGCATCAGGTCAACATCATCGAGGTCTCGCACCAGCGCATCTTCACCGCGCTGCCGGCGAAGGGCCTCTTCGCCGACATCGAATGCGAGGCCCGCGACGCCGCGCATCTCCAGCGGCTGGTCGAGGATCTGAAGGCCGAAGGTTTCCCGGTACGGCCGGTCGAGACGGGGTAAGTCTTCGCATTTTTATCCCGCTGCGCGGGATCCGCACCAACCCGGCCGCCCATTCGGCTTCGTGTTGCCGGTGGGGGGTTGCCGGTGGGGTTTTGCTGGTGGGAACGCAAGCGTTCCGTACCCCGCGTCGACGGGGCAAAAGGTGCGGGCTGTGGCGTTAGCGGCCGGACACACTACGTCCCGTGCTGGAACGGCTTGTCGATTCACCATCATTTCGTCGCGGCTGACCCTTCACATCGAGGCGGCGAAGACGCATAAAGAATTTAGCAACCACGCCTCGCAATTTTGGGAGTCCCGGTGAGCGCACCTTTTCGCTTTCCCCGCTTTTTCGTGACGACGCCGTCGGCATGCCCTTATCTCGAGGGCAAGACCGAGCGGAAAGTGTTCACCGAACTCAGCGGCCAGCACGCCGCCGAGCTCAACGACGCGCTCGGCCGCATCGGCTTTCGCCGGAGCCAGGGCGTCGC
>JAQGLH010000323.1 GCA_028293005.1 Alphaproteobacteria bacterium | reverse complement strand
CCCTGAAAGGCTTGCCACGGGTGTCGTCATTGAGCGGCTGGTAGACATTCTCTTGGCTGTGGTAGTCGGTGGTCTGGGCGGTGAAGATGACCTTCGCGCTGTCGCTCGGCTGCCACATGATCTTGGCGCGTGTATCGATCGCTTCCTTCTTGCCCAGCGTTCCGCCGCGGACGAGATCTTTGATGAAGCCGTCGCGTTTCTTGTAGAGGATTGCGAAATCGGCAGCGATCGTGCTCGACACCGGGCCGGTCGCGTAGGCGCGAACGTCGATATCGCCGGCGTCGTTGCGGAGGCGGCCGTATGTCGCCGCCACCCGACCACGGAAATTGAAGCTCGGATCTGGCGTGATGATGTTGATCAGACCGCCGGTCGCGTTGCGGCCGAACACGGTGCCCTGCGGACCACGCAGCACCTCGACTCGCTGGATCTCAACGAGCTCCATCAAGGTCGCATAAGCATCCGGCTGATAGACGCCGTCGATGTAGGTCGCGACGCTCGGCTCGTCGCCGTTCGACGAGGCGCCCGACGGGCCGACGCCGCGGATGACCGGCTGGCCGCCCGAGCCGCTGCGCGAGAAGAGCAGGCCGGGAACGGCCTGGGTCAGCGTCTGTGTGTTGACGATGCCGGACGCGGCGAGCTTCTCGCCGGTCACGGCGGTGACGGCGACCGGAATGCGCTGCAGGCGTTCCTCGCGACGGGTGGCGGTGACGACGATGTCCTCGATGCCGCCTTCGGCGTCGGTGCTCGGCGGAGTCGCTACGCCGCTCGAGTCGTCGACGGTGGCGGAGGGAGTCGCAGCGTCCTGAGCGGGGACGGCGGGAGCAGGCTGCTCGATCTGGACTTCGGCCGGCGCAGGAGCCTCAACCGGCTGGGCAAGCGCCGGAACGCTCGTCGACGCGGCAAGCATAGTCAACAAAATGGATTTGGACTTCATTTTTCCTCCCCTGGCCAGCGGCATGCTGGCCTTGCTTAGACGGGTTGTGCGATGGGCCTTTGCGGCGTCGTAAAAGGGGGCCTAGTGCCCGCCGACGCCGTCGGCTTTTGGGTTATGGTGGGCCGTTACGCGATGAACAATGCGTTTTGCAACCGCCTTGGTGCAACTTTTTCTAAATTCCGCCGCGCTGTTGCAGCGAAGCATCTCGGCCTCAAACCGGAGCCTTCGCGCCCGACTATGCCGAGCGCAATAAATGGGGCGACGATCAGGCCTCTGCGGCTTCCGCGGCGGCCATGCGATCGAGGATCTGGTTCACCCTGATGCCCGAACGGTCGGTGCTCAGCACCACCATCTCGACGCTGAGTGCTTCGGCTTGGGGAATGTGGCGCTGGATCGCTTCCGCGACCATGCTGTCCTCTTCCTTTAGGGCGGTGCGCTGCCAGCTGCGGTAGAATTCGTCGCACGCCGGATCATCGAGGCCGTAATTGCGCGAATGCGCGTAGAAATAATGGGTCGTCTCCTGCGTCTCCGGCGTCAGGAAGTGCGATCCGAACTGGTCGACGCGCGGGCCGTCGCGGCCTGTTCCCGCCGGCGAGCTGCCGGCATGGTTGCGGATCAAAGACGGTGCGTGCCACCTGATATCGGTCCAGAAATCGACGCGGGCATCGGCGGGATAATAAGGCGCGAAAGCCGCGGGCTTCGGGACATTCCCGTAGAGCCGGCTGTCGAACACCATCTCTCCGTCGACGCCCATCTTGTTCTCGGTCATGACGATGCCGGCGGCGCCGGCCGACTGGCCGTGGAGGAACATGACGTGGCCCAGGTCCATCAGATTCTCGACCATCAGCATGTAATTGCCTTGCACCATATGGTGGCCGCGCATCGTCTTGCGCTCGCCATCGTCCATGTGGCCGAAGTCGGGGATCTTGCTGTCGTCGGCGAGCGCCGGATCACCCATCCAGATCCACGCCGTGCTGTAGCGCTCGACGAGCGGGTAGGATTTGAGCCGGGCGTGCGGCGGGATCTGGCCGTTGCCCTGCGGGTTGCGCACGCAGGTGCCGCGCCGATCGAACTCGAGGCCGTGATAGCCGCATTGCAGATTGTCGCCGATCCTGCGGCCGAGGTGCATCGGCGCGAGCTTGTGCGGGCAGACGTCCATCAAGGCGACCGCTTCGCCGGCTTCGGTGCGATAGAAGACCAACGGCTCGCCGAGGATGCGCCGGGTGAGTATGTCGTCCCCGATTTCGGACGACCAGCCCACGACGTACCATGCGTTGCGGATGAACGACCTCGAATATTGGGACAGCAATTTGGCTGTCGACGAATGCGGCGGTTGCAATTGGGTCATATCGAATTCCGACTCTTTCGGCCGCTTACGGCTTGCTCTCCAGCCGGTCTGCGCAGCTGCGCGACGCGGCACGCCCTCCTGACGCAAAGGTCGGGGCACGGTCAATGGATTGTACAATGGCTCCTGCACGGCGGCAAGCCGCGCGCGCTTATCGCCCGGTGAAGCGGGGCGGGCGCTTTTCCATGAAGGCCCTGGGGCCTTCCTTGGCGTCTTCGGACGCCATCGTCAGCGCGGCATTCTCCGCCTCGATCTTCCAGCCGTCTGCATAGGGAATAGTCATTGTCTTCCAGATCGTCTCCTTCGTCTTCCTGACCGCGAAGGGGGCATTGGCGGCGATCTTGTGCGCGAAATATTCGGCGCGCTCGATCAGCCTGTCCTGAGGGACGACCTCATTGACGAGGCCGAAGCGATGCGCCTCGGCGGCGCTGATCCGCTCGCCGGCGAGCAGCATCTCGTTGACCTTGCAGAAGGGGATTTGGCGTGCGAGCCGCACTGCCGACCCGCCGCCCGGCATGAACCCGATCGTGACCTCGTTGACCGAGATGGTGGCATGCTCGGCGGCGATGCGGATGTCGGTCGCCTGGAGGATTTCGGCGCCGGCGCCGATGCAGAAGCCGTTGATTGCCGAGACGACCGGCTTGTAGAGCCATTCGCGCTTCAAGGTCGCGCGGTCGGAGAGACCTTCTTCGTCGACGATGCGGCGATCCCATTCGTCCTGCGGCTGGCGCGCTCCGGTCCAGAGCGGAACCAGCTTGCCCAAGTCGGCGCCGGCTGTGAACGCTTTGTCGCCAGTGCCGGTGAGGATCGCGACCCTCAAGTCGTCGTCCTCGGCATAATCCTGCCACGCATCCGCGAGCCGGCACATCGCCTCGGGGTCGAGCGCGTTGCGCGCCTCCGGCCGGTTGAAGGTGATGTAGGCGATCGGACCGCGCTTCTCGTAGATCAAGGTCGGCTCGGACACGTCAGTCTCCTCCTGCAAGGCTCAGAAAAACGGATCGTTCTCGATCTTCACGCCGAGCAGGGCCTTGCCCGCCGGCCGGTACATGCGCGGCGAGACCACGCGATGCTGGCAGACGGTGAGGATGTCGCGCATCAGCCGATCCATCGGGCTGTTCTGCCTGATCGCGCTCGATGCCGCGACGTCGTACATCTTCTGGACGACCTCGAGCGCGACACGGCTGACGTGGACGAGCGACAGGCGAAACATCGCCTTCTGGCGCGCCGACGGCTCTTCCTTGCGGCACAAGGTGGCCCAGAAGTCGCGCAGCACCTCGTAAGTCCAGGCTCGGACCGAGCCGAGCATCGCCTCGGCCTCCGCCACCTCGACCTGCGCATAATCGTCGTCGCGCAGCATGCGCGGCCCCGGCGGGTAACGCTTGGTCTGGGCCAGCTCGACGACATAGTCGATCGCGGCCCGGGCGATGCCGAGCGGCATCGGCACGTGAGAGCCGAGGAAGAGCAACGGGCTGGCGTAGAGCGGCGCATCATATTTGGGCGGATCGAAGAAGCTGAAGCTCTGGCCTTCCGGAACGAACAGGTCGGTCACCGCATAATCGTGGCTGCCGGTGCCGCGCATCCCGGTCGTGTTCCAGGAATCCAGGAAGATTTCCGCCTGCCCGATCGGGACCATCACCATCCGTGTATCGACCCGTCCGTCGGCGCCCCGCGCGGCCTCGCCATTTTCGGTGACCATCACGCCGGCCATCAAGGCATTGGCGTGCCGGCAGCCGCTGCCGAAGCTCCACCGGCCCGTGACCCGATAGCCGCCTTCGACTCGTTCGGCCTTGCCGACCGGCGCATATTGACCCGCGGTGACGCTGTCGGCGCTGGAGAACATCTCCGCGAGCACGTCCGGCGAAAGGTGGCTTGCCATCATGCCGCTGATCGAAGCAAAGGCGCCGAGCCAGCCGACCGAGCCGTCGTAGCGGGACAATTCCTCGACCGCTTCGACCATCTCGATATAGTCCATTTCCGCGCCGCCGAACGACTTGGGCCACGAGGCACGGAACAGACCGATGTCGCGGAAGGCTTCGACGAGATCGGGCGGCAGGCATTGATCGGCTTCGATCTGGTCCACTGCTTCGCGGATGCGGGGTTCGAGCGATTTTATACCGGCAAGGAGCGATGATCCGCCGCCCATGGATGCAGCCTTCCAATGATGAACCCGACGGGGAGGGCAGCGGCGCTGCCCTCCCTCGCCCGTCTTAGACCAGATTGGGCTAGAGCAGGCTGCGATTAGATGGAATCGCAGCCTGCTCTAGAATTGTTTGATACCGCATTGCTCCTGCGAAAAGCCGGTACCCACCTTTTCGCTTCATGCTCTAGAACTTGAACTGCGCGCCGACGCCGAGCCGCCTCGGCCGCTCGTAGATGACGTAGGTGGCCAGCGCACCAGGCGAAATCTGCTGCGCCACCTTCTCGTTGGTGAGGTTGGTGCCCCACAGGAAGATCCGCAAGCTTTCGTCGGGCGTCGTCCAGCCGATCTCGCCGCTCAGCAACTGGTAGGATTTCTGCACCAGCGTGTTGGCGAAATCATGATAGACCTTGGCGCTGTGGAACAGGTTGGCCGACACCGCGAAGCGGCCGCCGGCGAGATCCCGCCCCCAGTTGAAGCCGAAGTTGAACGTGAAGCGCGGCGCCCGGATCA